>NZ_RZSC01000184.1:7970-9340 GCF_003998155.1 Mesorhizobium sp. M1E.F.Ca.ET.063.01.1.1 | reverse complement strand
CCCTTCTCCTTGGCGATCATCAGCGGTGCAGCGTCGGTCAGCGCGATGAAGCCGAGCTTGGCGCCGGTCACCTCGGGAGCGGCCGCGGCGGCATAAGCGCCCGAGGGCAAGAGCTTGCGCGCCGCCACGAACAGCCCAGCAGTGAGCGCGCTTCTGGCAAGGAAGTCGCGCCGGGTCAGGTCCTTCGGCGTCGTTCCAGTTCCGATCCGTTTCGTCATCGTCATCTCCGGTTGGGCGCCGCTTGAGACCGGCGCCGTCGATTGCGTGTTCGGTCAAAAACAAAAAAGCCGCCGGCCAGGTCGCGCGCGTCCTTACATCCGGGATCGCGTGTTGACCTGAGCGGCAGCTTTGCCTGTGGCGCCCGCCATTGGACGCCTGTTCCGTGACCCTGCGAAGAGTCTGTCTATTACAAAGCAGGAACCATGCCAGTTTCCAGACTGTGCCAAAAATACAAATGAAATCAATTATATGCTATAGTTGGCAGCGCGCCGGACCACTAAGCGAGCAGGCCAAAGATTGCCCATTAGCGCAAGCGCGCGCACAATTATTGTGCAGTGCACAAGAGTGGCGCGAAAATAATCAGGCGCGTTTCTGGCCGGCAATGTAGGCATCGATCCGGTCGGGATCGAAGATCTGGCCGTCGAAAAATCCGTCCGGGCCAAGGACAAGGCTCGCCCCCGCCGAACCGACTGGCGTCGCGACCTTCAGCGCGCCCTCGACCTTGGCATTGGCGCCGGGCAGGGCCACGCCGAGCGGTTTCAGCGCCGAGCGGTAGAGGTCGGGCCGGTAGCAGTCGCGGGCGATCGCAAGGTTTTGCGGCGTGTGCGCCAGTTGGCCCCAGCGCACCATCTGCGTGTAGAACCAGAGCGCGTGGCTCTTCCAGGGAAAGTTCGCCGCCTTGTCGAAGGGCAGGAAGAAATCCTCGACGTTCCGAGCCTCGCCTGCGCCCAGTTGAAGCTGTCCGGTGAGGATCGGCATCTGGATTGCCTCGGGCTGCCCGAGGAAGTCGGGCCTGGCCATCAGCGCCGCCAGCTCGCTTCGGTTTGCCGGGGCCTGGCACCAGCGAGCGGAATGATGCAGCGCCCTCAGCAGCGCCGCCAGCGTTTCCGGGTTTTCCTCGGCCCATGACCTGCGCGCGCCGACCACCTTTTCCGGGCTGTTGCGCCACAGCAGCGCCTTGACGGTGACGATGCGGCCGATGCCGGCTGCGACGGCGGCGCTGTTCCACGGCTCGCCGACGCAATAGCCATCGATGCGGCCGGCGGCCAAGGCGTCGGTCATGAAGGGCGGCGGCACGATGACGATCTCGATATCGCGGTCGGGATCGATGCCGCAGGCGGCGAGCCAATAACGCAGCTCGTAATTGCTGT
>NZ_RZSC01000184.1:0-7960 GCF_003998155.1 Mesorhizobium sp. M1E.F.Ca.ET.063.01.1.1 | reverse complement strand
AGCCAGTAGCGCAGTTCGTAGTTATGCCCGGAATGCGGATGCACGACGGCGAAACGCAGCGGCTCGCGGCCGGCGGCTGCCCGTTCGCGGCTCAGCGCACCGAGCGCTGCGCCGGCACGTGCCGGATCGAGGTCCGGCACGACGCCGTGCGCCGCCATGCCTTCCCATACCGCATTGGAAACCGTGACGCAGTTGCCGCCGAGCCCGAGCGAGAAGGGCACTATGGTCTCGGAGGCGAGCGGCGTGAGGCCGAGGCTGCAGGCGAGCGGCATTGGTCCCAGCATATGGGCGACATCGAAATGGCCGATGGCGATGCGGTCGCGGATGTTGGCCCAGGAGGTCTCACGATGCAGCTTGAGCGCGATGCCCTCGCGGGCGGCAAAGCCCATCTCGTCGGCCGCGACCAGGACGGCGCTGTCGAAGAGCGGCATGAAGCCGGCAGTGACCTGGTGCGAGGCAGTCGTGCTCATTCGCCCTCCAGCGGTCCAAGCAATCCCGCCGCGGTCACCAGGCTCTGGGCAATCTCGGCGATCTTGCGGTTCTGGTTCATGGCGGTCTTGCGCAGAAGCGCGTAGGCCGCCTCTTCGCTCAGCCCGCGCGACTTCATCAATATGCCCTTGGCCCGATCGACGACCTTGCGGTTCTCGAGCTCGCTGCGCGCCTCCTCCAGTTCGCGCGCCATGCTCGAGAAGGCATTGAAGCGGCTGATCGCCATGTCGAGGATCGGCTTGATGCGCTCCTTCTTCAGCCCGTCGACGACATAGGCGGACACGCCCGCATCGACGGCCGCCTCGATCGAGGCCTGGTCGGAGCGGTCGACGAACATGGCGATCGGCCGTTTCACCGCGCGCGAAAGCTGGAACATGTTCTCCAGCATGTCGCGGTTTGGATTTTCGAGATCGATGACGATGACGTCCGGCTCGATCTCGGCGATGCGCCGGGCAATGCCGGCCACGTCGTGGACCACCGTGACATGGCGATGGCCGGCGTCCCGCAATCCCGCCTCGATGATCGAGGCGCGGATGCGGTTCTCGTCGATAACAAGGATGGCCAACGAACCGGCGGACATGCGCCTATTGTGCAGCCAGACCGGAATTGTGCAATGCGGTAGCGTAGCCCGAAGCGAACTTTTCCCGCGCCCATGCCCCGTTCGCCAACTTTGAATGTTCGTGGCGTCTAATTTTCGAAGATGCGATCTTCGTGGCCCAAAACGGTCAAAAACGTATCAGTCGGCGCGGCGTGGCGAGGTGGCGGACATTCTTGGCGACCGTTATCCTGACCCTAGATGAGCCAAACAAACGGCCGCGGTTCGAAGGCTGAAAACACCCGACAGCCTCCGGGAGGAAGCATGGGACCCGATCTGGAAGTCATACAGATAAGGCCTGGCGAGTCGTTCGCGGTGAAGTGGCACGGCTATCCGTACCATACGGTGCGCTGGCACTTTCATCCGGAATACGAGCTGCACCAGATCGTCGCGACCAAGGGCCGCTATTTCGTCGGCGACTTCATCGGCGAGTTCGAGATCGGCAATCTGGTGCTGGCCGGTCCCAACCTGCCGCACAACTGGATCAGCGAGGTTCCGGAAGGCCAGTCAGTTCCGCTGCGCTGCAGGCTGGTCCAGTTCAGCGAGGAATTCATCGGCGGCGCGATCACGACCTTTCCCGAGCTTGGCGCCGTTTCCCCGTTGCTCGACCTGTCGCGGCGCGGCGTCCTGTTCAGCAAGGGCGTGAGCAGGGAGGTCATGCCGCTGCTGGCGGAAATCACGCATGCTTACGGCGTGCACCGGATCAGCCTGTTCATGTCGATCATGGAGGCGCTCAGCCGTGAGAGCGCGCCGCGCGTTCTCGCCAGCGAAAACTATCTGCCGGATCCGTCGGGATATATGTCGGCGGGCATGAACCAGGCGCTGGCCTATATCCGCGAGAATCTGACTCAGCCGTTCAATGAGGGCGACCTTGCAGTGATCGCCGGCCAGACGCCGAGCGCCTTCTCGCGCTCGTTCCGCAAGCACACCGGCATGTCGCTGCTGCAATATATCAAGCGCCTGCGCATCAATCTCGCCTGCCAGATCCTGATGAGCGATGAAGAGGCGCAGATTTCGGACATCTGCTTCGAGGTCGGCTTCAACAATCTGTCGAACTTCAACCGCCAGTTCCTGGCCGAGAAGGGCATGCCGCCGTCGCAGTTCAGACGATTGGTTGCGGACAATTTCGCGGCCGCGCGCGCCGCATAGAAAGGAGTTCGGGAGGAGAAACAAGCCTTAAGCAAGAACCAAGACGAAGCGATGGATCGCGTAAGCGAACCAGCGATGGACGAGTATTGCCTCGTGTCATGCCAGCGGGAGGAAGCCGTTAGGCTGCTGCACGAGTTCGCTAGATTTCCGATCGGGCAGCGCGAGCAGACATCCGCAGCCTGCGGCGGAGTCTGTTACATCAAACAACGGGAATGGAGAAGACCTTATGTCCAGATACATGTCCAGATTGACCGCGGCCGCGATGGCCGTCTCGAGCCTCGCCCTCGGCGCGACGTTTGCCAATGCGCAGGATATCGCCGGCTCCACGGTCGCGTTCCTGATGCCCGACCAGGGTTCGACGCGCTACGAGGAGCATGATCACCCCGGCTTCGTCGCCGAGATGAAGAAACTCTGCGACAGCTGCAAGGTGCTCTACCTCAACGCCGACGCCGACGTCACCAAGCAGCAGCAACAGTTCAACTCGGTCATCACCCAGGGCGCCAAGGTGATCGTGCTCGATCCGGTGGATTCCGCGGCGGCGGCGTCGCTGGTGCACAACGCCCAGGCCCAGGGCGTCAAGGTCATCGCCTATGACCGTCCGATTCCGGACGCCAAGGCCGATTTCTACGTGTCGTTCGACAACAAGGCCATCGGCAAGGCGATCGCCGCCTCGCTGGTCGAGCATCTCAAGGCCAAGGGCGTGTCGAGCGACGGCGATGTCGGCGTGCTGCAGATCAACGGCTCGCCGACCGATGCCGCGGCGGGCTTGATCAAGGACGGTATCCATGACGGCCTCAAGACCGGCAGCTACAAGACGCTCGCCGAGTTCGACACGCCGAACTGGGCGCCTTCGAATGCCCAGCAATGGGCGGCGGGGCAGATCTCGCGCTTCGGTAACAAGATCGTCGGCGTGGTGGCCGCCAATGACGGCACGGGCGGCGGCGCCATCGCGGCGCTCAAGGCCGCCGGCGTCGATCCGGTGCCGCCGGTGACAGGCAACGACGCCACGATCGCCGCGCTGCAGCTCGTCATTGCCGGCGACCAGTACAACACTATCTCGAAGCCCAGCGAGATCGTCGCCGCAGCAGCCGCGAACGTTGCGGTGCAGCTCCTCAAGGGCGAGGCTCCGAAAGCCGAGACGACGCTCTACGACACGCCCTCGCAGCTCTTCGTGCCGGCGGTGGTGATGCAGGAGAACCTCAAGGCCGAGATCATCGACAAGAAGATCCAGACCGCAGCCCAGCTCTGCACCGACCGCTACGCCGAAGGCTGCAAGAAGCTCGGCATTGAATAAGGAGCAATGCCGCGCAGGCGGCATTGTCTCCGGAGCGATGCGGCGTCAGCCGCATCGTCCCCAGAAGCGACGCGGCCAAATCGCGTCGCCTGCGATATGCTCGGCAACGTCGCCAAGGTGACAGCCGTGTCCGGCCGCTACCTCCTGGCGGCCGGACATACCGACCAAAACGCGGGAAGAGAGACAGGCCATGGCAATACCCGACACGCCGTCCACGACAAGCCGCCCGCCGGTGCTCAGCCTGCGCGGCATCTCGAAGAATTTCGGCGCGGTGTCGGCCCTCACCGATGTCGATCTCGATATCAACGCGGGAGAGATCGTCGCCCTGGTCGGTGACAACGGCGCCGGCAAATCGACGCTGGTGAAGATTTTGGCCGGCGCGCACATGCCGAGCGCCGGCTCGATCACGTTCGACGGCCAGCCCGTGACGTTGGCCAATCCTGCCGCGGCGCTGAAGCTCGGCATCGCCACCGTCTTCCAGGATCTGGCGCTTTGCGAAAACCTCGACGTCGTGGCCAACATCTTCCTTGGCCGTGAGCTCCATCCGCTTCGCCTCGACGAAGTCTCGATGGAGGTCCGCGCCTGGACGCTGCTCAATGAGCTCTCCGCACGGATTCCCAGCGTGCGCGAGCCGGTGGCGTCGCTGTCGGGCGGCCAACGGCAGACGGTCGCGATCGCCCGCTCGCTGCTGATGGAGCCGCGCGTGATCCTCCTCGACGAGCCGACCGCGGCACTTGGCGTCGCGCAGACGGCAGAGGTGCTCAACCTCATCGAGCGCGTGCGGGATCGCGGCCTAGGCGTCGTCATGATCAGCCACAACATGGAGGACGTGCGCGCCGTAGCCGACCGCATCGTGGTGCTGAGGCTCGGCCGCAACAACGGCATCTTCCTGCCCGGCGCATCCAACCAGGAACTGGTGACCGCAATAACCGGCGCCGACGACAATGCCGTGTCGAGGCGCGGCAAGCGCACAGCCGAGGTGAAGGCTGAGGGAGAACGGCCATGACGACGGCTTCCGACCGCAACCCCGGCGCGCTGCTCGACCGCAGCGACGAGCGGCTGAAGGATCGCAGCGGCGCGAAGGGCGCCATCAAGGGCTTTCTCGACCGCGTCCGGTCCGGCGATCTCGGCTCGCTGCCCGTCGTCGTCGGGCTGGTGCTGATCTGCACCATCTTCCAGACGCTCAACCCGGTATTTCTGTCGCCGAACAATCTCGTCAACCTTTTGTTCGACTGCTCGACGGTCGGCATTATCTCGCTCGGCATCGTTTGCGTTCTGATGGTCGGCGAGATCGACCTGTCCGTCGGCTCGGTCAGCGGCCTGTCCTCGGCGCTGCTCGGCGTGCTGTGGGTCCAGTGGGGCTGGCCGGTAGGGCTTGCGATGCTGGCGGCGATGGCGGTCGGGTTCGTGACCGGCTGCGTCTATGCGTTCCTGCTCAACAGGCTCGGCATGCCGAGCTTCGTGTCGACGCTGTCGGGCCTGCTCGCCTTCCTCGGGCTGCAGCTCTACATCCTCGGCCCGACCGGCTCGATCAATCTGCCCTACGACTCGCCACTGGTGAATTTCGGCCAGCTCCTGGTGATGCCGCACTGGGTGTCGTACACGCTGGCCGTGGTGCCTGGCGTGCTCGCCCTGGTTCTCGGCTACCGCAAGGCGCAGCGACGCCAGGCCGCCGGGCTGTCGTCGCGTTCCTTCGGCGGGCTTCTCCTCCAGGCCGTGGCGATCACCCTCGCGCTCGAACTGGTGGCCTACTACCTCAACCTGTCGCGCGGCGTGCCCTGGATGTTCGCCCTGTTCGTTGGCCTGGTCGTGGCCATGAATTACGCGCTGAAGCGGACCCAGTGGGGCCGCTCGATGACTGCCGTGGGCGGCAACCGCGAGGCGGCGCGTCGCGCCGGCATCAATGTGCGCCTGATCTACACCAGCGCCTTCGCGCTCTGCGCCACGCTGGCGGCGACTGGTGGCCTGCTCTCGGCCGCTCGTCTGGCGACCGCCAGCCAGCAGGCCGGCACCGGCGACGTCAACCTCAACGCCATCGCGGCGGCCGTCATCGGCGGCACCAGCCTGTTCGGCGGCCGCGGCAGCGCCTATTCGGCGCTGCTCGGCATCATCGTCATCCAGTCCATCGCAAGCGGCCTGACGCTGCTCGATCTGTCATCCTCGCTCCGGTACATGATCACCGGCTGTGTGCTGGCGATCGCGGTCATCGTCGATTCTCTCGCCCGCCGCTCGCGTGTCTCACACGGCCGCGCCTGACGGCTCATTGAAGAGGATCGCAATGTCTGAAAGTCTCTCCGGCAAGGTTGCCGCAATCACTGGTGCTGCCTCCGGCATTGGGCTGGAATGCGCCCGCGCCATGCTCGCCGTCGGCGCAAAGGTCGTGCTGGTCGACCGGGCCGAGGATCGGCTGAAGGAGCTTGTCGCCGAGCTCGGCGACAATGCTTGCGCCGTGGTCACCGACCTGCTCGACCCGGCGAGCGTCAACCGCATGATGCCGGAGATCCTGGAGAAGGCCGGCACTCTCGACATCTTTCATGCCAATGCCGGCGCCTATGTCGGCGGCGAGGTGGCGTCCGGCGATCCCGACCAATGGGACAAGATGCTCAACCTCAACATCAACGCCGTCTTCCGCACCGTCCATGCCGTGCTGCCGCATATGATCGAGAAGAAGAGCGGCGACATCATCGTCACCAGTTCCGTCGCCGGCTTCGTCCCCGTTGTCTGGGAGCCGATCTACACCGCCTCGAAATTCGCCGTGCAGGCCTTCGTGCATACGGTACGCCGCCAGGTGCTGAAGCACGGCATCCGCGTCGGCGCGGTCGCGCCCGGCCCCGTGGTGACGGCGCTGCTGAGCGACTGGCCGAAGGCCAAGATGGAAGAGGCGCTGGCCGCCGGCAGCTTGATGGAGGCCAAGGAGGTGGCCGACGCCGTGCTCTTCATGCTGACGCGGCCGCGCAACGTCACCATTCGCGACCTCGTCATCCTGCCGCAGAGCGTGGACATCTGAACCGCCCCTCCAACGCGATGGAGCCGCAATCATGATCCTCGACCGCTTCCGACTGGAAGATAAGGTGGCGCTGGTGACCGGCGGCACACGCGGCATCGGCCTTGCCATCGCCAAGGCGCTCGGGGAAGCCGGCGCGCATGTCGTCGTTGCGGGCCGGACCATGAAGGACGACGCACGGCAGGAACTCGCGGGTCTTGCCTTCGATTTCCTCGCCGCGGAAATGCTGGACGAGAAGGCGCCGGACAGGCTGGTCGCCGATACGCTCGCCAAGGCTGGTCGGCTCGACATCCTGGTTAACAGTGCCGGCATTGCGGTGCATGGCGACAGCGGTGACTATCCTGAGGACATCTGGCGCAGGACGATGGCGATCAATGTCGATGCCGTGTTCCGCTGCTGCCGGGCGGCGCTGGGGCCGATGCGGCGTCAGGGCGGCGGCGCGATCCTCAATGTCGGCTCGATCTCCGGCATAGTCTCCAACATTCCGCAGAACCAGGTCGCGTACAACAGCTCCAAGGCTGCGGTGCATATGATGACCAAGAGCCTCGCCAGCGAGGTCGCGGCCGAGAACATCCGCGTCAACGCCGTGGCGCCCGGCTATGTCGAGACGGACATGTCGCGCGGCGGCATCGAAAACCCCGAATGGTTCCCGATCTGGCGCGGCATGACGCCGATGGGTCGCGTCGGCCGGCCGGAGGAGGTTGCGGCGGCCGCACTTTTCCTGTGCTCTCCCGCCGCGAGCTATGTAACCGGCGAGGTGCTGGTCATCGATGGCGGCTATACGACGCGCTGATATAGTCTCGCCGAGGCAGGAGAACCGGTATGAAACTCAAGGATAAGGTCGCCGTCGTCACCGGCGGCGCGCAAGGCATCGGGGCGGCCATCGTGCGCGGCTTCGCCGCCGAAGGCGCCCATGTCGTCATCGCCGATATGGCGATCGACAAGGCGGACGCGCTGGCGCGCGAGCTCGGCGGCAAAGCAACAGCCGTGCAGCTCGACGTGCGCGACCTCGCCTCGATCGAGGCGATGGTCGATAGCGTGACGAGGACGCATGGCGGCATCGACATCCTGGTCAACAACGCCGCCGTCTTCGACATGGGGCCGCTGCTGGAGATTTCGGAAAGGAGCTTCGACCTGCAATTCTCGGTCAATGTGAAAGGCCTGTTGTTCACGCTGCAGGCAGTGGCCAAGCGCATGGTCGCGCAAGGGCGCCGCGGCAAGATCATCAATATGGCATCGCAGGCCGGACGGCGCGGCGAGGCACTGGTCGCTGTCTACTGCGCGACCAAGGCCGCGGTGATCAACATCACGCAATCGGCCGGACTTGCGCTCATCAAGCACGGCATCAACGTCAACGGCATCGCGCCGGGCGTGGTCGACACGCCGATGTGGGACCAGGTCGACGCGCTGTTCGCGCGCTACGAGAACC
>NZ_RZSC01000183.1:0-9389 GCF_003998155.1 Mesorhizobium sp. M1E.F.Ca.ET.063.01.1.1 | reverse complement strand
GACATGCGCGCTCCGCTGGCGAGCGGCTTTCCCGCCATGCCGATGGTGCGCAGCGTGCTCGATCCCACCGGCAGGGCAACCGTTGCCATCATGCCCACGTTCATCAGCGACTCGCTGTCGCCCCAATCGCCGCCATGGCTAAGATACTGCTCTTGCATATGGTACGTGCGGCCGCCGAGATAGGCGCCGCTGGCTAGCGCAATGGGGGCTGCGACGGGAGCAAGAACTTCCGTGAAGGACGCGACCGTGGCAACGGTGCCGATAAGGCCGACTACCGGATCGACGATCTTTTCCTGGACCGACACATTGCGCGCCTTGACCACGTCAAGCGCGATCTTGCCGTCGGCGCCTGCTTTCATCTCCAGTCCGGCGGGCACCACCAGCTTGCCGTTCTCGCCGAACTGCCGGTTGTTGTCCTGGAAGTCCTTCAGGCTCTCGAACTTCATGCCGGCGGCATCGATGTACCAGATCTTGCCGTCGCCACCCTTGACGGCAAGCAGGGCGATCTGCTGCGAGCCCCCGGTCTCGTCGACATGGAAGAGCGGCACGACGCGCACATCCACCTTGTCACCGATCCCGCGGATCTCCTGGGTCGCTTCCTTCAGCGCTTTGCGTCCCTCGGAACTGCCGCCGAGGCCGAGCATGCGCGAGACGGTCGCTTCCAGCGTCGAGCCCTCCACACGGTGGAACTCGAAGTCGCTGCCATTGTCGTTTTGCGCGGAGCGCAGCATGGCCTGGTACTGCGGCTGGTAGATGGCGTCGAGCGTCAGTTGTTGGTGATGGTCGAGAGAGGCCTTGTCCAGTCCAGGGTCGGTTCCGACCAGCGGGGCCGGCTCTTGCTGGCGCAACGTGTACCAGGCCCTGAAGCCTTCCACCTCGCTACGAAGGTCGCTTACGCCCTGACGCTGCGTTTGTGCTGCGCTCAGCCGCAGCCGCAAGACCGCAAGCTCTGGGTCCACCCAGCGGCCATCGGTGCCGCGGCTGCCGTCGTCGCGCTCAATCTCGATCCAGACCGGCTTGCCGCCCTTTGCAAGTGCCTCAAGCCCGCCCTTCTCATATTGGGAAGCGACTTCCGGCGCGACCTTGATCTTGTGTCCGCCGACATCGACCTCGACTGGCTGCGTCCCCTTTGGCAGCATTCCCGCCGGCGCTTCCGCGCTGCCCGGACCGTGCTCTTTCAGGGCACCGTCATAACGGTTCTGCAAGTCGCGGATGGTGCCGTCGAGAATCTTGATCTTGCCATCAATCTGCTGTTTCAGCACCGTGTTGAGATTCTTGCCCGCCTGCAGTTCGGCCTGGAGCGGATCATTCTGGCAGACGGAAGGATTGGGCTTCAGCGCTGTCTGCCATTCCTTGTTAAGGGCCCGATCCCGATACTCGCCGCGCACATTCTTGGCGTCAGGCGCATAGGTCAGCTGTTGTTCGGTCGTGCCCTCCTCGAAGTGGTTGACCACCCAGGCCTGGCCGTCCCGGACTTCGATCTCCTGGCCTGTGAACTTGCCCAGATACTTGCCGCCATAGGTGCTGTGCTTCTTGTTGGGTTCGAACAGGAACTGGTTCTTGCTGTCGTACTCGGTAAGGAGTTTTTGGCCGAGAACCCGCAGCGCCGAGGCATCGCCGCGGGCCTGGTAGAAGTTGTGGTAGGCCTCTGCCAGCTCCAACTGCTGGCCCGCTGCTGTCTGCATCTGCTTGAGGTCGGCCACCGCTGCCTCGAGCTTCTTGTGCTGCGGCGTTCCCTTGCTCGCCGCCAGGTTCTGTTCGCCGAGGCCGACCAGATAGTCGAGCGAGAGTTTGTCGCCGCTGCTCATGTGCAGACCGACCTCCGAAAACAGGCTGACTGCCCTCGTGCGCGCTTCTTCATCCTGCGCATCCTGCAACGCGTGGTTGACACCCACAGTGCGCACTCGAGGCCCTGTCACAGGTGGAGCAACCAGCGGCACTGAGAGGGAACTCAACCGAGTGATGGCGTTATTGAGGATGCGTGCCGCCTGCTCGTACTCGCTGCGCGCGCCGCTGGCGTTTTTCAGCATCGTCTCGGTGCCGGCCAGCCTCTGCCGCGCCTCCTCCAAAGTGCCTTTCGGCTTCGGGGGGCTCCATTGCAATCCGTAGGGCGCCAGCGCCTTGTTGATCGTCCTGCGTGCATCGGCAAGCGCGCCCTTGTAGGCCGGATCAAGAGCGAGGGCGTCGAACTGTGCCTGGCTGCGATGCACTTTGGCGCGGGTCTCGGCAACCCGTGACAGCGCCACGTTCTCTGCCGCCATCGCCTGCGCCACCTTGGGGTCTACCCATTTCCACTGGCCCTGGATCTTCACCGGTACCCATTTGCCGCCCGAGGGCGCGTTGCCCGCCGGTGGCAGCCCGATCGGATCGATGATGTTCTTGTCCTTGTCCTTGATCGGCTGCGCTACATGACTGTCGCGATATTTTGCCAGCATGCGCTGAGTCTCTTCGCCCAGACCTCGCGCCTCACCGATCAGGTCCGGCAGCCGCTCGCCGGCAAAGACGCCCTCAATGAACGTCTTGACGATCTCCCCTTCCTTGCGCTCGGCAGGATCGCTGCTGTTGGGATTGGCGGCCATGAGGGTCCGGGCCAACCCTTCCAGCATCGTGCCCGGCTTGATCTTCACTTCATTACCCTCGCCGTCGGTTAGCGCGAGCTTGCCGTCAGGACCCGTTGTCAACGTATGGCCGTTGAACGTCACCTTGACGGTCTTCTGTGTCTTGCCGTCCACCTCCCGCGTGGTGGTGGTCGTCTGCCGCCCGTTCGACTCGACCACCTTGCGCGTGGTTTTGCCCTGGGAATCCCGTGTAACCGTGATGGTATCGCCATCTCCGTTGACAAGCTGCGAACTGTACGGCCCGTCGAGACCGTTGCCCGAGTAGCTTGCCACCACCTTGCCCGTGTGCGGATCGCGCACTTGCGTCGTGCCGGAAGTGTCGTTTGACGTGGGCGTCGTCTCCTTCATCTCGTAGCCGGCGGCCCTCAACTGGGCGAGCACCTGCTCGCGCGTCCAGCCAGGGTGCTCCTTGACGATCTCGTCGATCGTCTTGCCATCGGCAATCTTCTTCAGGATCGGCTGCGCCCCCTCGCGTGTCGGCTTCTGATCCTGCGCCAGCTTCGTCCGCTGCCCGTCGGGGGCTGTCACCTCCGTCTCAGTGGCGCCGCTACGCTGCGTGGTCTTCGTCACCATCGTGCCGTCCGCGAGCCGCGTCGTCTCGACAGTCGTTCCGTCAGACAGATTGAGGTCGTCTTCATAACGCGTCGTGATCGCGCCCGTTGACGCGTCACGATGGCTGGTCACCTTGCGCCCCAGGCCGTCGCGCACCGGCGTCGACACCTCCTCACCCCCCGGTGACTTCACCGCGGTGTAGTAGGTGCCATGCTGGAAATCGGAATACTCGGTGACCGTCCTGCCGTTCTTCGGGTCGCGCACCTGCGTCACCCGCGTCTCGCCTGCTTGCGGCTCTGTCACCTTCACTTCGTAACCTGCCGCCCTCAACTGGGCGAGCACCTGCTCGCGCGTCCAGCCGGGGTGCTCCTTGACAATTTGGTCGATGCCCTTGCCTGCCGCCAGCGAGCGCGCAATCCCATCAGCTTGCGCTTTGCTCTGGCTCGCCGCCGACGTAAGCGAGGTGAACTGCCGCCCATCCCCCGAAACATCCTTCACCGGAAGCACAGGCGGCTTCCACATCACCTTCTCGAGCATCGCAGCCTCGTTTGGTTATCCTCAAGCAGCCAAGCCCAAACACCCACCACAAATGTTAACCTCTCTCTCCCTCCCAAAAAAATCCAAATGGAATGCCGGCCAACTGACCTGACGATCTGCTCCCTACTGCTCATTCGCCAGTTCCGGGGATTGCTCGTGTCCGCCGTGCTCCGGCAGTGCTGGAAAGAGCATTTCAACGCGTGTGCCTTCGCCCGGGTGTGAGTGGATTGACACCTCTCCGCCGCTCTGCCGGACGAAGCCGTACACGACAGCCAGGCCTAGCCCCGTACCCCCCCTGTTCGGTCGCGTCGTGAAATACGGCTCGAATGCCCGATCCATCACCTCAGGCGCCATCCCGGTGCCCTGGTCGCAGACTTCGACTGCAAGCATCGCTTGTCGTCGCTCTGCAATGATGAGGATTTCGCCACCCCCTTGCATCGCTGCGGCAGCGTTCAGGCACAGATTGAGCACCGCTTGCTCGAACAGGGCAGGGTCTACGAAGACGGGAGGCAATGGCCGGCGAAGATCGAGCCTTATCACGCAATGATTGCCGGCGGCCATCTCGAGAACATCCAGCATTCCCAGCAGCAGTGCGCCGACATCGAATCGTGCCGGAGCAAGCACCTGCTGGCTTGCAGCCGAAAGCATGCTGCTGGCCAACGTCTTTCCGCGCTCCGCCGCCTTGCGTATGCGCGCCAGATGGCGCTGTTGCATCGGCTCAAGGGGCGCGGCCTTCTCCAACAAACCCAAGCTGCCCGTTATGATGCCGATCATGTTGCCGACTTCGTGGCTGACCTGGTGCGTCATGCGCATCATCGCGTCGAGCCTTTGCGCTCTCCTGGCATCAGCCTCTTGGAGGTCCAACTCCGTTATGTCCCGGACAAGCATCACGACCCGTTCGCCCGCCTGTCGTGAAAGCGAGATCTCCAAGACCCTATGCGCCGAGCATCTGGCGCGCAGGACTATCGGGTTGCGCAAATTGCCCGGGTTCGCCAGACCATCAGGAAGCAGGTCCGGGGCGATTTCTTTGATCTTCGACGCAAAGGAGCGCGCGGGCAATTTGCGGGCGGACGGATTCTGCTGCATCAGCTTGATGATACGGTGGTTCATGGTTATCGGCCGGCCTGAATGGTCGAATATGGCGATACCTTCATTCATGCTGCGAAATGTCGATCGAATGGTGCGTGCAGCAGCCTCTGCGGTGCTCCGCAGGCGCGCGACGCGGTCGACACTTGCCTTGAATGCCGTGAAAGCCCGGACAAGGTTACGCAGTTCTGTTTCAGGACCTTCGAAGCGCGGCGCTTGAGCGTCCTTCTCGCCCCGCGCCAGCTGATGCATGCCCTCGGAAATCCCCATTATGGCCTTGGACACCCGGATCACCGTGAGGATTGCGACGACGCTGAGCGCAATAACCAGCAACAGGGCGGCGAGGATGACCTGGCGCAAATGACTGAGTGCCTGGGTCGTCGAAGCGAACCCCTTGCTCAGTGTTTGCCCTGTTCCCATGAACTGCGCTTCTGTGGCCGCCCCCAGATTTTGTGAAGCCGTGCCGAGCCGGGTGAGCGCCGAGCGGACTGCGAACATGCGGCTGAGATAAGCCTGGCGCAGCTCGAAAACGCCGTCATAAAGCGCCAGTGTACCTTTGGCCTCGACCGCGGGGCTCGTGCTGCCGGGCGGTTCGCTGAGCCTCAGATATTGGCGTTGCAACTCGCCCAGCTGGAGAAAGTTGTCGGACGCTGCCGCCGATATCGCAATCTGCTTCAGAGCGACGTTGTTTGTTGGCACGAACCTGGGTTCTTCCTGCAGCGCCTCCAGTTTCGCCACGGTAGCACCAACAAGGCTCTTATAGCGCTGCGCCTCGTCCGCATTGTCGGCAAGCGCAAGCGTCTCCTTTCGGATCGCCGAAAGCACGTCGAGGACCCGATGGGTTCGGTCGTCTTCGTCGAGATCGGCTAGAATATCGGCAGGCTGGCGCCCGACATATTCCATCAGAGCGTCGATCTGGCGGACGATCTGCAGACTTTCGTTGGAGAGCCTATAGGGCGACGTCGTATTGAGCAGAAACGGTGCCGTCGACAGCAGCGCAGACACCTGCCGCGAAATCGTCGACGCCTTGGCCAGGCTGGCGAAGGCGGTCGAGCTGTAGGAGGTCATCTCCGATTCTGCCCGAGACAGGCCGTAGATCGCCACGAGCGCGAGACTTGCCACCAGCCCGCAGATAGACAGGATCGCGAACGGCAGCCGGAACGCTATGGAAGAGAAAAACGATCGATGCTTCAACCCGCAGCCTCGCTCGCAGGATCCACCACCAGAACATAGCCCTTGCCCCGCCGTGTCTTGATGTGCCTTGGCAGATAAGGATTGAGCTCGATCTTGCGGCGCAACCGCAGCACCAGCACGTCGACATTGCGATCGATAAAGCGATCGTCATCCGAACCCAGCCGATTGAGTATGCGAACGCGATCGACGGCTTCGCCCGGTGCTTCGGCCAGAACCTCCAGGAGTGCGAACTCCGAGTTCGTCAGCGTGGCGGCGGGATCATCCAGGCATACTGCACGCCGCTGCTTGAAGTCGATCTGCCAGTTTCCGATTCGCAGTCTCGGTTCTGCCTCTTCTCGTGAAGGACCGTTTGGCTCCAGCTGCGAATGTCGCGTCGACCGGCGTAGAACAGCCTTGATGCGCGCCGCTAGTTCGATCGGCTCGAATGGCTTTACGACATAGTCGTCGGCGGCCGTCTCGAGGCCCAGCACACGGTCGGCAGCGCTGCCAGATGCAGTCACCAGCAAAATGCCGATGTTCTGTTCCTGGCGCAGACGCTGCGCGAAAGCGCGTCCTGATAGCCCCGGCAGATTATGGTCGATCAGAGCGATGTGAACGCGCTGTTGCGCCAGCGTCCGCCAAGCCTCCTCCGCCGATGTCACGGCGATCGGCATCCAGCCCTCGGAGAACACGAGATCGGAGATCAGTTCAGACATCTCCGGATCGTCCTCCACGATCAGGATCTTGATGTTTTCCAACAGCAACTCCTCCTGGTGACAACATACAGTCGCGCGCTGCGATTTCAAAAGGGAGCTTAATGACCGGCTTCGCCACAAATGTAACAATTGCCATTTTTGAAAGCAGATTGAGCGGGGCGTGAAAGGCTCGCAACACAAATCGAGTTGCGATTTTCACTTCATGTACGATCCTCTTCCGGCGGCCTTGAGGACGTGGCCGGCTGTGTCGGAAGGGAGGATAGCATGAAGATTGGGATGCTCACCGGGATGGCTTTCGCGGCATCACTGGCGTCAGTGCCGGCCGCGCAGGCAAGCGGCAGGCTCAATGTCCTTTGCGGCGCGGATGAAGCCTGGTGCACCGCATTCGAGAAGGCATTTGAGCGCAAGACGAACATCAACGTGTCGATGGTGCGCAAGAGCTCCGGCGAGATCCTCGCCCAGGTCCGTGCCGAGAAGGAAAACCCCAAAGTCGACGTTTGGTGGGGTGGCACAGGGGACCCGCAGTTGCAGGCCGCATCCGAAGGGCTGTTGGAGCCATATACCTCAGTCAACAGGGCCGATTTGCTGCCTTGGGCACAGAATTTCTTCGAGATATCTGGTGGCCGCGCGGCCGGTATCTATGCCGGTGCGCTTGGCATCGCCTACAACAGGCAAATCATGCAACAGAAGAACCTTCCAGCGCCCAAATGCTGGAAGGATCTGGCCAACGAAGCCTATCAAGGCGAAATACAGATCGCCAATCCGAATTCTTCCGGAACAGCCTATACGGTGCTGGCCACGCTGGTCCAAATCTTCGGCGAAGACGAGGCCTTCAAATACCTCGGCGAACTCGACCACAATGTTAACAACTACACGAAGTCGGGTTCAGCCCCGGTCAAGGCGGCCGCCCGCGGCGAAACCTTGATCGGCATCTCCTTCATGCATGATGCGGTGACCCAAAAACAGGCCGGTTTCCCTCTGGAGATCGTCGCTCCTTGCGAGGGAACCGGCTACGAGATCGGCGCCGTCAGCGTCATCAAGGGAGCCCGAAATCTAGAGAACGCCAAGCTGTTCGTCGACTATGCCCTCAGCGCGGAGGGGCAGGCGACGGGAGCCGCGGCCGGACAGAACCAAGTGCCCTCAAATGGCAAGGCTTCCGTTCCGCCGGGAGCGCCGGACATCACCAAGATCAAGCTTGTCGACTATGACTTCGCCACCTACGGCACTGCCGATGTGCGGTCCCGACTGCTGTCGCGTTTCGACAGCGAAATCAAGGCCGCCAGGTAGGTGAGGAATCCTTAGTTGGGCTCAGGCCGGGTCAGGACCTGCCCAACCGCCGACTTCAACCGAAGATCATGCGTCGGACGTCGTCCGCGCGCCAAGAAGGGAGCACGTCATGCAACGCGCCCTCGCCATTTCTGCGGCACTCGGCCTTGCGGGGTTCTGCCTCTTTCCCTGGTTTGGTGTCGAGTACGGCCTGTTCGAGCCGGATTGGATTGAAGCCGGCGGTTTGCTGTCCGAAGCCGGTGCCCCTGGCCTTCTTCACCTGCTTTTCCAAGGCCGGCTTTTGCTAGCGTTGCCTTTCCTGTCCCTGGCTCTGGCGCTGCTGTCGGCCCTTGAAATGCGCTTCCTGCAAGGCCGGGAGCGATTGCTCCTGGTCGGGTTGGTTGCGGCCTTGCTGGCAATTGTCGCGCCGCCGTTCGTGGAACGCTGGACCGGACTCGAATTTTTGGCCGCCGTCAATTCCAGCGCGCTCGGCTATGGGGCGATGATCACCTGTGGGGGCCTGTTCGTTTGTGTGGCCATCGTCTGGTCGAAGTTAGGCTTGGGCAACCGGGACGCCTTCACCATCGCCTCAATCGGCCTTGTTCTGGCGCTTGTCGGCATATTTGTTTTCTACCCGATTTTGCACGTCCTGGTTCAAGCCTTCGCTCCCTCTGGAGGGCAAGGTTCGATCACTTCATTTCTCACCACCGCGGCCGGAAGAGATATCTGGGGTCTTGCGTGCCTGTCTGGCGGGCGCAGTTGCGGCGTGGCGATCAACTCACTGCTCCTCGGGGTGATGACGGCAGGCAGCACCACACTGTTTGGGTTGGCTTTCGCGCTTTTGATGACCCGAACCAACTTTCCTGCGAAAAAATTGCTGCGCGCCCTGACTGTCTTGCCGCTCATCACGCCGCCTTTTGTGGTGGGCTTGGCGCTTATCCTGCTTTTCGGGCGTGCCGGCGCCGTAACGACCTGGGTGTCGCAAGTGGCGGATATCGAAGCCGGGCGCTGGCTTTACGGTTTCTGGGGCGTTTGGCTGACACAAACGCTTGCGTTCACACCGATTGCCTTCCTGGTTCTGATCGGTGTTGTCGAGGGCGTCAGTCCGTCGCTCGAAGAGGCGGCCCAGACCTTGCGGGCAGACCTTTCAGCCACCATGCGCACGATATCGCTGCCGCTGTTACGGCCCGGACTCGCAAACGCATTCCTACTGGGTTTCATCGAAAGCCTTGCCGATTTCGGCAATCCGCTCGTCCTTGGCGGCGCGCACGGCTTTCTTTCCACCGAGATATACTTCGCAGTGGTCGGCGCCCAAGCAAATCAGGTGCGCGCGGCTGTGCTCGCCATCATTTTGCTCCTGTTCACTCTGGGCGCATTCTTGCTCCAGCGCCGCTGGGTTGGGCGAAAAAACTACGCGACCATTACAGGCAAGGGCGACAAT
>NZ_RZSC01000182.1:0-9398 GCF_003998155.1 Mesorhizobium sp. M1E.F.Ca.ET.063.01.1.1 | reverse complement strand
TGCAGGCCGGCATCACCTGAATATCAATACGCCTCAGGCCTTCTTGCCGTGCTTGGCCAGGTCCTGGGCGATCGCCAGCCTGAGCAGATCGGCGAGTTCGCGGGCGGCGCGGTTCTCGGCGTCGATCTGCGCCCGGTAGGCGGCGAACTCCTGGCGCGGCCGGTCGAAGGACGACGGGATCGAGCGCTTGCCGACGGCTACCACCGCGCCGGTCGCATCTCGCAGCACATAATTGGCGGTGAGCGTCACCGTGCCCGCCGTCGGCTCGTCCTCTTCGGTCTGCACCTGGACGATGGCGGCCGATTCGACCAGCTCGCTGACGCCGAGGTCGAGCGTGTAGGCCGGCGAGGCCGGCTCACCGGAGCCCTGGCCGAACGCGAAGATCAGATTGTTGCGCACCTGCTGGCCGTAGCGCGTGCCGACCGGCTTGATCGAGATCGATGCCAGTTCGGCGGCGGCGCCGACCTGCGAGCCGACGGTGAGCGGCGCGCTGGAGTAGAGCGGCCGTACCGTGCAGGCCGAGACCAGCGCCAGCGAGGCGACCAGGCCCCAGACCGTAACGCGGCCGAAGTGGCGTCCCGCTTCTGACTTTTCCGGATCAGGCAACAACATTGACGATCCTCTGCGGGACGATGATCACCTTGCGCGGGGCCTTGCCATCGAGCGCTTTTTGCACGAAGTCGAGTGCCAGCACCGCTTTTTCGACGGCACCTTGATCCGCGTCGCGGGCAATTGTCAAATCCCCGCGTTTCTTGCCGTTGACCTGCACCGGCAGCACGATCTCGTTGTCGACGACGAGAGCCGGATCGAAGACCGGCCACGGCCGTTCGGCGACGAGTTCGGTGCCGCCCAGCGTCTCCCAGCATTCCTCGGCCAGATGCGGCATCACCGGCGCGATCACATGCACCAGGATCTCGACGGCCTCGCGGCAAGCGCCTTTCAGCGCCGCGTCCGCCTTGCCTTCGGCGACATCGTTGAGCGGCGTGGTCAGCGCGTTGGCAAGCTCGTAGATGCGCGCGATCGCCCGGTTGAAACCGAGCTTCTCGATATCCTCGCCGATGGCCTTCAGGATCTTGTGCGCCGCCTTCGAGACGGCACCCGCCTCGCTTTCCTTGGCCGCCGCGGGCTTCACGCCGGAGAGCTGCTCCGCCGCGATCTGCACCAGGCGCCAGACGCGCTGCACGAAGCGATGCGCGCCGGCGGCACCTTCGTCCGTCCACTCGACGTCGCGCTCGGGCGGCGAATCCGACAGCATGAACCAGCGTGCGGTGTCGGCGCCGTAGCCGTCGGTGATCTCTTCCGGGCTCACCGTGTTCTTCTTCGACTTCGACATCTTCTCGAGCGCGCCGATCGTCGCCTCTTCGCCGGTCGCGATCTCGATGGCGCGGCGCTTGCCGTCCGCATCCTCGATCCTGACTTCGCCCGGCGACAGCCAGCGCCCATTGGTCGACGGGCCGCCGACGCGGTAGGTCTCGTGCACCACCATGCCTTGCGTGAACAGGCCCTTGAACGGCTCGGCGAGATTGAGATGGCCGGTCTCGCGCATGGCGCGGGTGAAGAAGCGCGAATAGAGCAGATGCAGGATCGCGTGCTCGATGCCGCCGATATACTGGTCGACCGCCAGCCATTCGTCGGCAGCCTTCGGCTCTGTCGGCTCGTTCGCCCAGGGCGCGGTGAAGCGCGCGAAATACCACGACGAGTCGACGAAGGTATCCATCGTGTCGGTCTCGCGCCGCGCGTCGCGGCCGCATTGCGGGCACTTCACATGCCGCCATGTCGGGTGTCGGTCGAGCGGGTTGCCCGGACGGTCGAACTCGATGTCGTCGGGCAGCCTGACCGGCAGGTCGGCCTTCGGCACCGGCACCACCCCGCAGGCTTCGCAGTGGATCATCGGGATCGGGCAGCCCCAGTAGCGCTGGCGCGAGATGCCCCAGTCGCGCAGGCGGAAGTTTACCTTGCGCTCCGCCATCGGCCGGCCGCCGATCATCTTCTGTTCGAGCAGCTTCGCCACTTCGTCGAACGCCCTCTCGGGCTTCATGCCGTCGAGGAAGCGCGAATTGATCATCACGCCATCGCCGTCATAGGCCTCCTCGATGATCTGGAAGGTCTTGGCGTCCGCATCCCCCGGCATCACCACCGGGATCACCGGCAGGCCGTATTTGTTGGCGAAGTCGAGGTCTCGCTGGTCGCCCGACGGGCAGCCGAAGATGGCGCCGGTGCCGTATTCCATCAGCACGAAATTGGCGACATAGACGGGCAGCGTCCAACTGTCGTCGAACGGATGGACGACGCGGATGCCGGTGTCGAAGCCTTTCTTCTCGGCCGTCTCAAGTGCGGCCACCGAGGTGCCCATATGGCGGACCTCGTCGATGAACTTGGCCAGCTCGACATTGCTCTCCGCGGCCTTCCTGGCCAGCGGATGATCGGCCGCGACCGCCATGAAGGAGGCGCCGAAGATGGTGTCCGGCCTGGTCGTGTAGACTTCCAGCTCATGCTCGCCGCCGACCGGCTTGGCCAGCGGCCAGCGGATCAGCAGCCCTTCCGAGCGGCCGATCCAGTTGTGCTGCATCAGCTTGACCTTTTCCGGCCATTCGTCGAGGCAGTTGAGCGCGTCCAACAGGTCCTGCGCGTAGTCGGTGATCTTGAAGAACCACTGTGTCAGCTCGCGCTGCTCGACCAGCGCGCCCGAGCGCCAGCCGCGGCCGTCGATGACCTGTTCGTTGGCGAGCACCGTCATGTCCTCCGGGTCCCAATTGACCTTGGAGGATTTGCGCGTCACCAGGCCCTTCTCGACGAAGTCGAGGAACAGCATCTGCTGGCGATGGTAGTAGTCGACGTCGCAAGTGGCGAACTCGCGCGCCCAGTCGAGCGACAGGCCCATGACCTTGAGCTGCTCGCGCATGACGGCGATGTTCTCATAGGTCCAGTCCTTGGGGTGGACCTTGTTCTGCATAGCCGCGTTCTCGGCCGGCATGCCGAAGGCGTCCCAGCCCATCGGATGCAGCACGTTGAAGCCCTTGGCGCGCTTGTAGCGCGCCACGACATCGCCCATCGTGTAGTTGCGGGTGTGGCCGATATGGATCTTGCCCGACGGATAGGGGAACATCTCAAGCACGTAGTATTTCGGCTTCGGGTCGTCGTTCCTGGCCTCGAACAGCTTCTTTTCGGCCCAGGCCTTCTGCCATTTGGGCTCTGACGTGCGCGGATTGTAACGTTCGGTTGCCATCGGATGTTTTTCACTTAAAAGCGGATACGCGGCGCCGGACAAGGCCGGCAGCCGAGACAATGTCGTCGCGGTGTTCACCATGGATTGCCGGACCCGTCAACTGTGGCGATCCGGCGTCGGCGCTAAAACTATAGGCAGGATATGGGCATGACGAGTGCCGTCGAACAGCTTCTTGCGGTCAAGGCGAGGATTGCGGGCGCCGAAGGCGAAGCAAAGCGCGAGCCTGGCGCCGTCACGCTGGTCGCTGTGTCCAAGACCTTTTCGGCCGACGAGATCCGGCCCGTTCTGGAAGCCGGCCAGCGCGTTTTCGGCGAGAACCGCGTGCAGGAAGCTCAAGGCAAATGGCCGGCGCTCAGGCTTGCATTCCCCGACATCGAGCTCCACCTCATCGGCCCGCTGCAGTCCAACAAGGCCAAGGAGGCGGTAGCGCTTTTCGACGTCGTCGAGACGGTCGACCGCGACAAGATCGCCGCCGAGCTTGCCAAGGAGATCGCCAGGCAAGGCCGTTCGCCAAAACTCTATGTCCAGGTCAACACTGGGTCCGAGCCACAGAAGGCCGGCATCGAGCCGCGTGAGGCGGTTCGCTTCGTCAAGCGTTGCCGCGAGGCGCACGGCCTCGCCATCGAAGGCCTGATGTGCATTCCGCCTGCCGACGAGAACCCCGGTCCGCATTTCGCGCTGCTGGAGAAGCTCGCCAAGGAAGCCGGCGTCGCAAAACTCTCGATGGGCATGTCCGCCGACTACGAGACGGCGATCGCTTTCGGCGCGACCAGCGTCAGGGTCGGCTCGGCGATCTTCGGCAGCCGGTAGCCTGTCAGTACTCGTTCGTCTCGATTGACAATTGGGGGCGGCCGCTTTATATCTAGCCAAGCTAGCTAGGAGCGTTAGCATGAACTGGCATCTTCAGGACGCGAAGAACAATTTTTCGAAAGTGGTCCAACGCGCAAGAACCGAGGGCCCGCAAACGGTGACACTTCGTGGGGAACGGGCTGCGGTCGTGCTGTCCGTGGAGGACTACGATCGCTTGGCTGGGATGAAGAAATCTCTTGCCGAATATCTTCTGACCGGCCCCGGCTGGGACGATGCGTTTGACAAGGAAATCACCCGTCGCCCGGATAACATGATCCGGGACGTCGACCTCTGATGTACCTGCTCGACACAAACATTGTTTCGGATGTGCAAAGGCGCCTGCCGAAGCCGACCGCCTGGGTGGCTTCGATCGATCCGGCGTCGATCAGCCTTAGCGTCATTACCCTCGGCGAAATCGAGCGAGGAATCGTCAAGCAACGCAATGTAGACCTCGAAAGAGCGGCCCGGCTCGATATTTGGTTGAGAGAGTTACGAAGAGACAATCGGGACCGCATTCTTCCAATCACCGAAGAGATTGCGTTGGCGTGGGGCCGCATCACGGCAGCCCGTACGCGAGGCAGCGCAGACACGCTCATAGCAGCGACAGCTCTCGTCCACGACCTCATCGTGGTTACGCGCAATGTCGCTGCCTTCGAAGACATCGGCGTCACCGCGCTTAATCCCTGGGAAGCCTGACCTCTGCGCCCCTGCCGGATCGCTGCTCAACGGTTCCCTTGAGCCAGTTGGCCGCCGCGTTTGCGCCAGCACTTGAAACGAAACGGGCCGTTCCTATTTCCCTCCTGTCATTCAGACGCGTCACCCAATCCTTCTCGGGAAATATCACCATGCGCTACAACCAACTCGGCAATACCGGCATGTTCGTCTCCGAACTCTGCCTCGGCACCATGACCTTCGGCGCCGCCGGCGAGAATGCCCAATGGGGTCTCATCGCCAGCCTCGACCAGAAAGGCGTCAACGAGATCGTCGGCCGCTCCATCGCCGCCGGCGTCAACTTCTTCGACACCGCCGACGTCTATTCCTTCGGCGCGTCGGAACACCTGCTCGGCCAGTCGCTCAAGGATCTGGGCGTAAAGCGCTCGGACGTGATCATCGCCACCAAGGTGCACGGCGTCATGGGCGAGGGTCCTAACCAGCGCGGTTCCTCGCGCGGCCATATAATGGATTCGATCGACGGCAGCCTGGAGCGGCTGCAGACCGACCACATCGATCTCTACCTGTTGCACGGCACCGACACGGTGACGCCGATCGACGAGACGCTGCGGGCGCTCGACGACCTCGTCTCCAGCGGCAAGGTCCGCTATGTCGGCGTCTCCAACTGGCAGGCCTGGCGCATCGCCAAGGCGCTGGGCATCGCCGAGCGCAAGGGCTATGCGCGCTTCGAGACGGTGCAGTCCTACTACTCGATCGCCGGCCGCGATCTCGAGCGCGAAATCGTGCCTTTGATCAACGAGGAGAAGCTCGGCCTGATGGTCTGGTCGCCGATGGCCGGCGGGCTGCTGTCGGGCAAATACGGCCCGGGTGCGCCGGGCAATGGCGAAGGCCGCCGCGCCAACTTCAACTTCCCGCCGGTCAACGAGGACCGCGCCTGGGCGGCGGTCGCCGTCATGCGCGAGATCGCCAGGAAGCATGGTGTCAGCGTCGCCACGGTGGCGCTTGGCTATGTGCTGGCGAAGCCCTTCGTGATGAGCGTCCTCATCGGAGCCAGCCGCATGGACCAGCTCGAGCAGAACCTCGCCGCCACCGGATTGAAGCTCGACGCCGACGATCTTGCCAAGCTCGATGAGATGAGCGCGCTGCCTGCCGAATATCCCGGCTGGATGCTGGAACGGCAGGGCGCCGGCCGGCGCCCGGCGCCTTTCGTGCCGAAGGCCTGATCACTCGATCCGAGCCGATGCTTCGAAAGCCGCGCGTCCTTCGGGGCGTGCGGCTTTTCGTTCAGAGACGCACGGTCTCCGCAAGGAAATCGAGAAAGGCCCGCACCCTGGCCGGCAGATGCTTGCCCTGGCCGACATAGACCGCGTGCGTCGGCTCCTCGTCGCCGGGATTGAATTCCTCCAGCAGCGGCACGAATCCTCCGGCGTCGATGTCCGGCTGAACATGCCAGCGTGCCAGCCGGGCGATGCCGGCTCCCGCCAGCCCCGTCCGCCGCATCGCCTCGCCGTCGGTCAGCGTCATGTTTCCGACGATCGGAAGGATGATCGATTTGCCTGCCGCATCGACGAAAGGCCATCCTTCGATATGCCTGGCGAAGCCGAAGGCCAGCATATTGTGGCGTCCTAGGTCGGACAGTGTCTGCGGCGTGCCGCGGGCTTCGAGGTAGGCAGGGGACGCTACCAGCACCATCCGGCTCTGGCCGAGCTTGCGCGCCACCAGCCGAGATTCGCGCAGTGGCCCGGCGCGTATGGCGATGTCGGCTCGCTCCTCCAGAAGGTCGATGACATTGTCGGTCAGCACCGCCTCGACGCTGATCTCCGGGTAGCGTTCCAGGAAGCGCGGCAGCAATTCCATCAGCCGGTGCTGGCCGAAGGGCACATAGCTGTTGACCCTGAGCCTGCCGCGAGGCGCGGCACCCGCCGCCGCTTCGCGCTCGGCCGCGTCGAGGTCGGCGAGAATGCGGATGCCGCTGTCGTGGAAAGCGACACCTTCCGGGGTCAGCTGCAGCCGCCGCGTCGAGCGGCTGAGAAGTCGCGCGCCGAGCCGCGCCTCCAAGCGCGCGATCAGCTTGCTCACTGCCGAGGGTGTCATGCGCAACGCCCGCGCCGCAGCGGAAAAACTGCCGGCCTCGACGACGCGGACGAACACCTCGATCTCGCCGGAGCGGTTGATTTCGGGTCTCGCCATTCGTGAATCTATTTCACAGAAAATATGCTTGGCGCAAGGCTGGTTCACAGCTCGACGGATCACGATCTTCCCGGTCGGGGGCGCGGGACTGGGCGTCCTTTCCTGACCAACCGGACCATTGCCATGCCTCTTGCTCTCTATGCCCTCACCGCCGGCGCCTTCGGCATCGGCGTCACCGAATTCGTCATCATGGGCCTGCTGCTCGATGTCAGCGCCGATCTCGGCGTCTCGATCTCGGCCGCGGGCCTGCTCATTTCCGGCTATGCGCTGGGCGTCGTTGTCGGCGCGCCGCTGCTTGGCGCGCTCACCGGCCGCCTAGCGAAGAAGACGCTTCTGCTTGCCCTGATGGTGGTCTTCACCATCGGCAACCTCGCCTGCGCGCTGGCGCCCGACTACTGGACGCTGATGGCGGCGCGCGTGCTCACCGCCTTCGCGCACGCTTCCTTCTTCGGCGTCGGCTCGGTCGTCGCCACCAGCCTTGTCGCGCCCAACCGGAAGGCGTCGGCTATCGCGCTGATGTTCACCGGCCTCACCGTCGCCAATATCCTCGGCGTGCCCTTCGGCACCTGGCTCGGCCAGGCCTATGGCTGGCGCTCGACCTTCCTTGCCGTAACGCTGGTCGGCGTCATCGCCTTTGCCGTGATCGCGCTGCTGGTGCCGCGCGACGAGCCGGCAGCGGCCGCCGAGGAGGAAAGCTCCGAAGGCGCGCTTGCCGTGCTTGGCCGCCGGCCGGTGCTGCTCGGCCTGCTGACCACGGTGCTGAGCTGGGTCGGCGTCTTTGCCGCCTTCACCTACTTGGCGCCGATCCTCACCCGGATCAGCGGCTTTTCCGAAGCCGCCGTGTCACCGATCCTGCTCGTCTTCGGTGCCGGTCTGGTCGCCGGCAACCTGCTCGGCGGACGCCTCGCCGACAGGCATCTGGTGCCGACGGTCATCGGCACGCTCGTCGCGCTGTCGGCCGCGCTGTTCGTCATGACCGCCGCCATGCATCAACCGATAGCGGCAATCATCGCCGTCGGCCTGCTGGGCGCGGCCGCCTTCGCCACCGTCGCCCCTCTGCAGATGTGGGTGCTGGAGAAGGCCAAGGGCGCCGGCCAGGGTCTTGCCTCCTCCTTCAACATCGCCGCCTTCAATCTCGGCAACGCGATCGGCGCCTGGCTCGGCGGCTTCGTCATCGATCACGGACCGGGCCTCGGCGCCGTCCCACCTGTCGCCGGCCTGGTGCCGCTCGCGGCGTTGGCCGTGGTGTTCCTGGCGCAGCGCCTGGAGCGCGGCCGCCCGCTTGGCGAGCCTGCCGCGGCACAGTGCTGATCGGCTCCCTTTCACCTTCGGCATCACAAGGAGCGAAATCATGGAATATCGACGTCTCGGCGCCTCCGGCCTGAAAGTGCCGGCGCTGTCTTTCGGCGCCGGAACCTTCGGCGGTTCAGGACCGCTGTTCGGCGCCTGGGGCAACAGCGACGCCAAGGAGGCGCGCCGGCTTGTCGACATCTGCCTGGAGGCCGGCGTCAATCTCTTCGACACGGCCGACGTCTATTCGAACGGCGCTTCGGAGGAGGTGCTGGGCGAAGCGATCAAGGGCCGCCGCGACGCGGTGCTGATCTCGACCAAGACCTCGCTGCCGATGGGCGACGGTCCGGCCGACTGGGGCTCGTCCCGCGCACGATTGATCCGGTCTGTGGACCAGGCGCTGAAGCGGCTCGGCACAGACTATATCGACCTGCTCCAGCTTCACGCCTTTGACGCTTCCACGCCGATCGAGGAAGTGCTCTCGACGCTGGACGACCTCGTGCGTTCGGGCAAGCTGCTCTATGTCGGCGTCTCCAACTTCTCCGGCTGGCAGGTGATGAAATCGCTCGGCCTGGCCGAGATGCATGGCTACCCGCGTTACGTCGCGCATCAGGTCTATTACTCGCTGGTCGGCCGCGACTATGAATGGGAATTGATGCCGCTCGGCCTCGACCAGGGTGTCGGCGCCCTGGTGTGGAGCCCGCTCGGCTGGGGCCGGCTGACCGGCAAGATCCGCCGCGGCCAGCCGCTGCCGCAAAAGAGCCGCCTGCACGACACGGCGAGCTTCGGCCCGCCGGTCGAGGACGAGCATCTCTTCAAGGTGGTCGATGCTCTGGACGCTGTGGCGGCCGAAACCGGCAAGACCGTGCCGCAGGTCGCCATCAACTGGCTGCTGCAACGTCCGACAGTGTCATCCGTGATCATCGGCGCGCGCAACGAGGAGCAGTTGCGCCAGAACCTCGGCGCCGTCGGCTGGGCATTGACGCCGAAGCAGATGAAGGCCCTCGATGAAGCAAGCGCGGTGACGGCGCCCTACCCTTACTTTCCCTATCGCCGTCAGGAAGGTTTCGCCCGGCTCGACCCGCCGGCGGTGTGAGTGCTGGCGCCGAAGCTGCCAATCTCCCTCCTTGCGGGGGAGATGGCCGGCAGGCCAGAGGGGGTCGTCTCACGT
>NZ_RZSC01000181.1:0-9476 GCF_003998155.1 Mesorhizobium sp. M1E.F.Ca.ET.063.01.1.1 | reverse complement strand
CGACTGACAGGCCCATGACCTCCGCCGTTTCCTTCAAACAAGTCTCGCGCCATTTCGGCAGCGTGCGTGCCGTCGATGCGGTCGATCTCGACATCGCGCCGGGCGAGTTCTTCGCCATGCTCGGACCGTCCGGATCCGGCAAGACGACCTGTCTTAGGCTGATCGCCGGCTTCGAGCAGCCGACGGCGGGATCGATCTCGATCTTCGGCGAGCGCGCCGAAGGGGTTCCGCCCTACCGCCGCAACGTCAACACCGTCTTCCAGGACTACGCGCTGTTCCCGCACTTTAACGTGCTCGACAACGTCGCCTACGGCCTGATGGTCAAGGGCGTCGGCAAGGCCGAGCGGCTGAAGGCGGCGGAAGAGGCGCTGTCGCTGGTGCGACTGCCGGGCTATGGCGCCCGGCGTCCCGGCCAGCTCTCCGGCGGCCAGCGCCAGCGCGTCGCGCTTGCCCGGGCGCTCGTCAACCAGCCCAAGGTCCTGTTGCTCGACGAGCCGCTCGGCGCGCTCGACCTCAAGCTGCGCGAGAACATGCAGGAGGAATTGAAGTCGCTGCAGAAGGTGCTCGGCATCACCTTCGTCTTCGTCACCCACGACCAGGGCGAGGCGCTGTCCATGGCCGACCGCGTCGCCGTCTTCAACGACGGCAGGATCATGCAGGTCGGGACGCCGGAGGACATCTACCAGCGGCCTAAGACGCGCTTCGTCGCCGATTTCGTCGGCTCATCGAATGTGCTGCCGCCGGATTTCGTCCAGCGCTATTCCGGCCAGCATTGCTGGGGGAGTCTCAGGCCCGAATCCATCCGCGTCACCCAAGCGACAAGCGGCGACGGCGTGGCGGCGCGTCTGGTCGGAACCAACTATCTCGGCGCCACCACCAGGCTGGCGCTCGATGCCGATGGGCTGAGGCTGCACGCCGTGGTGCCGGCGGGCACGGCGCTGCCGGCCGAGGGCGAGGCGGTGATGCTCACCTTCAACCGCGAGCACCTGCATCTGATGGATGAACAGGTATGAGCACGGTTTGCGCGAGGCACCCCCCTCTGTCCTGCCGGACATCTCCCCCGCAAGGGGGGAGATTGGCTGTCACCATTGGCTTCGCCAACTTCCAAGGTTGCAGAACTGGCAAGGCAGACAAGCTGCTGATCTCCCCCCCTGCGGGGGAGATGTCCGGCAGGACAGAGGGGGGTGCGAAGGAACTCGGCCTTACCGCCATTGATCCAATCGACGCGGCAGGCGCCCCATGACCATCGCCGCGCTCAACTCCAACCCCGCCCCTGCCATCCTGCCCGGCAGCGGCGGCTTGCGCGGCGCTTTCTCCGACCTGTTCTGGCGCCGGCCGAAACTCCTGCTTTTCCTGATGCTGCTGCCGCCGGTTCTGTGGCTGGGCATCGTCTATATCGGCTCGCTTTTCGCGCTGCTCCTGCAGAGCTTCTTCTCGATCGACGAGTTCTCCGGCCTCATCAATCGCGAGTTCACGCTGAAGACCTATGGCGACCTGTTCCAGGCCGCCAATCTCGACATCATCCTGCGCACGGTGACGATGGCGGCGCTCGTCACGCTCGCCTCGGCGGTCGTGGCGTTCCCCATCGCCTATTATGCGGCGCGCTATGCGCGCGGCCGCTGGAAGGCGCTGTTCTATCTCGGCGTCATGCTGCCGCTCTGGTCGAGCTACCTGGTCAAGATCTATGCCTGGAAGCTGATCCTCGCCAAGGAAGGCATCCTCACCTGGCTGCTGGTCAAGCTGAACCTGCTTTGGCTTCTGGACGGCTGGCTGTCGCTGCCCATCGTCGGCGGCAACTCGCTGTCTGTGTCCTTCACCGGCACCTTCATCGTCTTCGTCTATGTCTGGCTGCCTTTCATGATCCTCCCCGTTCAGGCGGCGCTCGAGCGCGTTCCCGGCAACCTGGTCGAGGCCTCGTCCGATCTCGGCGCCTCGCCCGGGCAGACTTTCCGCAACGTGCTGTTTCCGCTGGCGCTGCCCGGCATAGTCGCCGGTTCGATCTTCACCTTCTCGCTGACGCTCGGCGACTACATCATCCCGCAGATCATCGGCACCTCGCGCCTGTTCATCGGCCAGGCCGTCTATTCGCAGCAGGGCACCGCCGGCAACATCCCTTTAGCCGCCGCCTTCACCGTGGTGCCGATCGTCATCATGGGCTTCTACCTTTGGGGCGCCAAGCGCATGGGGGCCTTCGATGCGCTCTGATCGCGGCCAATCCGCCCCGCTTCGCCTGAAGATCGCCGCTGCCTGCGGCCTGCTCTTCCTGCACCTGCCGATCCTCTTGATCTTCGTCTACGCCTTCACGACCGAGGAGAAGAGCTTCGTCTGGCCGCCGCCGGGGCTGACCACGCAATGGTTCGCCGTCACCTGGAACCGCCCGGACGTGTGGGAGGCATTGTCGCTGTCGATCCGCGTCGCCGCCATCTCGACGGCGATCGCGCTGGTGCTCGGCACGCTCTGCGCCGCCGCCGTCTCGCAGACGCGCTTCTTTGGCCGCGAGACGATTTCGCTGCTGGTCATCCTGCCGATCGCGCTGCCCGGCATCATCACCGGCATCGCGCTGCGCTCGGCCTTCGCGCTGGCCGACATCCCGTTCTCGTTCTGGACGATCGTGCTTGGCCACGCCACCTTCTGCGTGGTCGTCGTCTACAACAACGCCGTTGCCCGCTTCCGCCGCACCTCCGGCTCGATGATCGAGGCCTCGATGGACCTCGGCGCCGACGGCTTCCAGACGTTCAGGCATGTCGTGCTGCCCAATATCGCGACCGCGCTCCTTGCCGGCGGCATGCTGGCCTTCGCGCTGTCCTTCGACGAGGTCATCGTCACCACCTTCACCGCCGGCCAGCAGCAGACCGTGCCGATCTGGATGCTGGAGGAATTGATCCGCCCCCGCCAGCGCCCGGTCACCAATGTCGTGGCCATGGTGGTCGTGCTGGTGACGCTGCTGCCGATCCTGTTGGCTTACTACCTGACCCGCGACGGCGACCAGATCGCGGGGAGTGGAAAATGAAAACAGCGAATAGGGAGTAGCGAATAGCGAATAGGGGACATCGGCGGTCAAACCCTACTCGCTACTCGCTATTCGCTACTCGCTCCTGATCAAGGAGAACCCAATGGACACCCAGATGCTGATCGGCTCGAAATTCGAGAAGGGCACCGAAACCGAGGAGCCGATCCTCAATCCGAAGACCGGGGCGACGATCCTCAACTTGGCCGAAGCGAGCCCGGCGCAGATCGATGCTGCTGTCAGTGCTGCCGAACAAGCGTTCGTCAGTTGGTCGCGCACGACGCCCGCGCAGCGCTCGGGCTACCTGCTCAAGATCGCCGACCGCATCGAGTCGGAAGCCAAGGAATTCGCCGCGCTCGAGGCGCTGAACTGCGGCAAGCCGATCAATGCCGTGCTGAACGACGAGATCCCGGCGATCGTCGACTGCTACCGCTTCTTTGCCGGCGCGGTACGCTCGATGCCGGGCCAGGTTGCGGGCGAATATCTGCCCGGTCACACCTCGATGGTGCGGCGCGACCCGATCGGCATCGTCGCCTCGATCGCGCCCTGGAATTATCCGCTGATGATGATGGCCTGGAAGCTGGCGCCGGCGATCGGCGGCGGCAACACGGTGGTCTTCAAGCCGTCGGAGCAGACGCCGCTGACGACGCTGAAGCTGGCGAAGATCCTCGCCGAAATCCTGCCCGAGGGCGTCGTCAATGTTGTGCTCGGCCGCGGCGACAGCGTCGGCAACGCGCTGATAAACCATCCCAAGGTCAACATGATCTCGATCACCGGCGACGTCGCCACCGGCAAGAAGGTGCTGCAGGCGGCCGCCAAATCGGTCAAGCGCACGCATCTCGAGCTCGGCGGCAAGGCGCCGGTCATCGTCTTCGACGATGCCGATCTCGGCGCCGTGGTCAACGGCCTGCGCGCCTTCGGCTATTACAATGCCGGCCAGGACTGCACCGCCGCATGCCGCATCTATGCCGGCAAGAAGATCTACGACAAGCTGGTCGCCGATCTCTCTTCCGCCGTATCGACCATCAAGTACAACCAGCCTGATGACACCGAAAACGAGATCGGGCCGCTGATCTCGCGCCGCCAGCGCGACCGCGTGTCGAGCTTCGTCGAGCGCGCTTCGGAACTGAAGCACATCGAGATCACCACCGGCGGCAAGCCGGGCGACGGCTCGGGCTTCTTCTATCAGCCGACGGTGGTTGCCGGCGCGCTGCAGGAGGACGAGATCGTGCGCCGCGAGGTCTTCGGCCCCGTCGTCTCGGTCACCCGCTTCTCGGATGTTGACGAAGCCGTGAGCTGGGCCAACGACAGCGACTACGGCCTTGCCTCGTCGGTGTGGACCAAGGACGTCTCCCGCGCCATGACGACAGCCGCCCGCCTGCAATATGGCTGCACCTGGATCAACACTCACTTCATGCTGACCAACGAGATGCCGCATGGCGGACTGAAGCAGTCCGGCTACGGCAAGGACATGTCGCTCTACGCGCTGGAGGACTACACCGCCGTCCGCCACGTGATGGTGGCGCATGGCTAGGCGCCTTTATCTCTCCCCTTGTGGGAGAGGTCGGATTGCCCCGATTTGCTCTTCGCAAATCGGTTGGCAATCCGGGTGAGGGGTAAGCCTGGCGCCAAGCTGGAACACCTCTCATCCGACCGAGATTCAACCAGGGAGGAAAACAACAATGCAACGCCGCCAGTTTCTGACATCCGCAGCCATCGCCGCTACGGTTCTCGCCGTGACGCCATCCTTCGCCGGAGACACCGCGCAGTCGGTGGTCGAGGCCTATGTCGCAGCCTGGAATGCGCATGACTCGGCCAAGGCCGCCGGCTACTTCGCCGACGACGTCACTTACTATGACGCCTCAGTCGGCAAGCCCGTCACGGGTAAAGACGCCGCCAAGACCGGCGTCATCGACAATTTCCTGAAGGCCGTTCCCGATGCCGTATGGACGATGAAGGGCAAGCCGCTGGTAGACGGCGACCGCGTCTCCTTCGAATGGGAGTTCTCCGGCACCAATACCGGCGCCTGGGCAGACGGCACCGCCGCGACCGGCAAGAAGTTCTCCTTCACCGGCGCCTCGATGTTTTCCGTCAAGGACGGCAAGATCGCGACCCAGAGCGACTATTACGACGCGCTCGGCTTCTACAAGCAGCTCGGCCTGATGTAGGGGCGAGTCGGTGCCCCCTTGCGGGGTCCGAAGGACGGGGCGAGACCCGTGGCTCGCCCCCGGGCGGTGGATTGTCGCGAAGCGACAAGACGGATGAGGGGTGTTCCAGCTTGGCGCCAAATCACCCCTCACCCGGATTGCCAACCGATTTGTGAAGGACAAATCGGGGCAATCCGACCTCTCCCACAAGGGGAGAGGTAGGCCAAGCAGGCCACTACTCGACGATCCGGAAGATCTGCCAAACGCTGGTGCCCGACACCACATAGGGCTCCAGCTCCTTGCCCCATTTGGCGTGCGCGTCGATCTTGCCGATCTTGGCGAAGAACTCCTCCAACTGGGCCAGGCTCTGGACCTGGTGATGCGTCTCGACGGTGGCTTCGCGCGCGCCGATCGAGCCGGTCATGATCTGGAACCCGAGATCGGCGATGCCGACCTGCGAGCCGATCTCGCGTTCCCATTGCCGCATCATCTCGAGCACCCTCTGCTTGTGACCGAACTTGGCGTCGATCTGCCATCTGGCGCTGAACATCTTGGTTCTCCTCCATGTTTTGGGTTGATCTACTCGTCCCACGCCTGCACGACCGTCTGCCGGGCGATGCGGCCGTTCTTCAGCTCCAGCATCGCCGCGCAGAACACCTTCGTGCCGTCCGGATAGACGCAGGCCTGGGTGAAGGCGAGGCTGTCGCCCTCGGCGATGGTGGTGTCGACCTTATGGGTCATCGCCCGGCTGCAGATGTCGTCCCAGAAGGTGCTGATCGCCGCACGGCCGCGGATTTCGCGCGGCTTGCTCGGCGGATTGTTGCGGTCGATCACCCGCACCAGCGCATCGTCGTTATAGAAACTCGCCAGCAGCTTGCCGTCACGGCCTTCGATCGCCTTCTTGATCGCCGCGCCGTCCACTGTTTGGGTCTTGGTCAGCATTTCATCCTCCATGTGTCCGTCTGACCGGGCGTTCGATTGAGGCGCCGCCCGGCGCGAATGCCGGGGCGGCGTTGCGTTTCACTGCGATTTGGCCTTGACGGCGGCAAACAGGTCGTCGGTCTGCTTCTTGAAGGTGGCGAGGTCGACCTGGCTGCCGTTGAGCATGGTCGACCAGTGGCGCACGATCGCCGCCATCGCTATGGCCTCCTTGATCTCCTCATCGCTCGCGCCGTTGGCCTTGGCCGCCAGCGTGTGGAAATAGATGCAGTACTGGCAGGGAATCTGCGAGGCCACCGCAAGGCCCATCAGTTCCTTGGTCTTGCCGTTAAGGGCGGTGTTCGGATTGAGCTGCACACCCTTGATCTCGGCCCAGGCGCCGGCGACCGCAACATCCGGCAGCGTCTTGAACATGTCGGGCACCGTGCCGAGCGTGGCCTGGATGTCCTTGTAGGCGGCGGTCGCGGTAGCGTCCTCGGCCTTCGCGGGAACAATGGTGAACAGCGCGCCAATGCTCGCCACGATCACCAGGGATTTGAGCTTCGACTTCTCCATTTCATCCTCCGTTGGCAGGTCCTTTTCCGGCCTGCATGGAGAGAATTCATAGCGCTCCAGCCCGCAGAGCCGCTTCGCCCGAAAGCGCCATGGCTCTCATGGCCCGTCCGGGCCAGCTTGCCTTGCCGAGAAAGCCGCCGCGGCAGCCCGCGACGGCAGGTCGAGCTTGAGCAGTATGTTGGCGACGTGCCGCTTGACCGTATGCTCGCTGAGCTTCAGTTCGGCGGCGATCGCCGCGTTGCTCATGCCGCCGGCGATCAGGTTCACCACCTCGCTTTCCCGCGCCGTTAGCGCGGCCGGCTCTGCCGGCCTGGATTTGGGGCGGCAGGCTGGTTCCAGATGCTGTTCCGACGTTGCCTGAACCACCGGCAGCGGTTCGCCCAGTTCGTCGAGACTGATGCGCCCGGCATCGACGAAATGCAGGCCGGAACCTACCGCGAGTTCGGAGACCAACCTGGAGGCGAGGATGTCGCCGCGTCCGGCATGGGTGGCGAGTTGCATGGTCACCCGCGCTGTCAGCCCGACCGGCGCGCCGCGCATTTCGATCTCGCCTACATGCACCCCTTGCGCGCTCGCAACGCCGATCTGATGCGCCGCGTCGCGCAGGGCCGCCGCGCAGCGTATGGCGCGCGCCGGTCCGTCGAAGCGCGAGATCATCAGTTCGCCATGCGTGCCGGTGACGCGCCCGCCATGGCGGCCGACCAGCAGCCGCCATGTCTCCTGGAAGCGCTGGCTCCGCTCGTTCCACATCCGGTCGCCGAGCTTGGCCGTGTCGTAGATGCGCGTCACCAGCAGCGCGGCGAGCACGCGCTCGGTGTCGGCCACCGCCGGCTGGCCGGTCAGGAACTCCTCGACCAGGTCGGCCACCCGGTCGACGTCCCCGGTCCAGATCGGATGGTCGCGTCCGGGTATCTCGACCAGCCGGGCGTCGTGGATCTTCCTGGCGAGGAAGCGGCTGGCCTCCGGGTCGACGCGCGCGTCGTTGCGGCGATGGATGAGGAGCGTCGGCGCGCTGATCGCCGGGAGGATCCCGCGCACGTCGATCCCCGCATTCATGCGCGCCAGCGCGGCAGCGGCCGTCGGGCTGGCCGACAGCCGCTCGAATCGTGCCCACCACCGGGAGAAGTGAGGATCGTCCACCCGGCCCGGAGCAAAGTTGGGCAGGGTCGCACCGGTACCCCACGATATCTCCGCCGTTTCGATGAAGGCTTCCAGGCGCTCCGGCGGCATCACCCATTTGTGGAAATGCGCATAGCCGCCATAGAGCACCAAAGTCCGCGTCCGCTCCGGATAGGTGGCCGCAAACAGCATCGCCATCGGCGCTCCTTCCGAGGCACCGAGGATCGCCGCGCGGCCGCTGCCGGCGGCGTCCATGACCGCGCGCACGTCGTCCATCCGGGTCTCTAGGCTGGGCAGGTGATGGGTATCGACGCGGTCGGAAAGCCCGGTGCCGCGTTTGTCGAACAGGATCAGCCGCGAGAAGGCCGAGAGCCGTTTCAACAGACGGCTGTAGCCTTCGTCCTCCCACTGCAGATCAAGATTGGAGATGAAGCCCGGCACGAAGACGAGATCGAACGCACCCTGGCCGATCACCTGATAGGCGATCCGCACGTCCCCGCTACGGGCGTACCTGGTCTCGATCGGCCTCACGCCACTGTCCCGCCCGGCCAGACGATTTCCTGTCGGCGACCATAGCAGAAGCAGGCCGTCGGCGGCAGCAAAACTTTAGAGAGCGGGAATATAAGACCTTTGGCGCCAAGGGACGCGGCAGCTCCTATTTGTGCGGAGCGGTGCTCCCGGCTTCAGCGGGTTTGGCATAGCCGAGGCTCTTGTCGGCCTGTTCCGGCGTCAGCGGACGCTTGATCTTGGCAGAGGCTGCGATCACCAGTTCGTCGAAATCCTCCGGGTCGCCGTCCAGCAGCTCGAAGAACTGCCGCCGCATCCTGGGCTCCCAGAACTTGTTGATGTGCTCGGCAACGCCGGCGATGCCTTCTTCGCGCGGCTTCGAATGGAAGAAGGTGGCGATCTGATTGGCCATGCGCACCAGCTTTTCCTTGGTGCTGGCGATGTGTTCTTCGTCATGCGACATGCTTGGCAACTCCGGAAGCCACCCGGTCCGGGTGGGTGAAAATATCGAAATCGTCGCCGCGCACCAGCGCCACCAGCGTCATGCCGGCGGCCTTGGCCGTGCGGATGGCCAGCGCCGTCGGCGCCGAGACGGCCATGATGATCGGGGCGCCGATGGCAGCCGTCTTCTGCACCATCTCCACCGACACGCGCGAGGTCACCACGACGGCGCCGCTCGCGCCGTCGATGCCGGCTTTCGCCAGCGCGCCGGCGAGCTTGTCCAGGGCATTGTGGCGGCCGACATCCTCGCGCGCCATCACGATGCCCTTGCCGGGAACATAGAAGCCTGCGGCATGCACTGCGCCGGTCTCAGTGTGCAGCGGCTGCAGCTTCGACAGAAGCTTGACCGAACGGGTCACGTCCTCGGCATCAAGCGTAAGCTTGGACGAACCGACCGCGTCGACCGAGCGCATCGCTTCCTCTATGGATTCGATGCCGCATAAGCCGCAGCCGACCGGCCCGGCAAGCCGACGCCGCCGCGCCTGGAAGCGCGTGTTGGCCTTGTCTTTCAGACGGATCTGGATGTCGATGCCGGCGCCGAGATCCTCGACTTCGATCGCCTCGATCTCTTTCGGGTCGGCAACGATGCCTTCGGTCAAAGAGAAGCCGAGCGCGAAATCCTCGAAATCGGCGGGGCTCGCCATCATCACCGCATGGGTGGTGCCGGCATAGGAGAACGCCACCGGCGTCTCCTCCGGCAC
>NZ_RZSC01001817.1:0-344 GCF_003998155.1 Mesorhizobium sp. M1E.F.Ca.ET.063.01.1.1 | reverse complement strand
CGACCCGCGCCATGCCGAAGACGATACCGAAGCCGGACTATCCGGCCGAAGCTGCGGTGCGCAGCGTGCGCCAAAACGGCGAGATCAAGTGGAACGGCGACTTCATCTACGTCTCAAAGACATTGGCCGGTGAAGCGGTTGCCGCAACCGAGACCGAGAACGGGCAATGGGCGCTCCACTTCTATACCCATCCGCTCGGCTTCATCGACGGCAGACACAAAAAACTGGTCCGCCGCAGTGCCCTTCAACCCCGACCAGACGGCACTGCGGCGGACAGCAACTCAGGGGGAAAACTGTAACCTATGTATCCGGTTCAAAGTGTTACCCATCTATCGGCTGGACAG
>NZ_RZSC01001816.1:0-378 GCF_003998155.1 Mesorhizobium sp. M1E.F.Ca.ET.063.01.1.1 | reverse complement strand
GTGCGGGCTGATCTCCCTCCTTGAGGGGGAGATGGCCGGCAGGCCAGAGGGGGTCGCCTGCGACAGTCTCGGCCTCGTTGGCAGAGACTGAGACTTCACCTCCGACCCCTCTCCGGCTCGCTTGTCTCGCTCCGCTCAACGCGCTCTCCGACCCTCCCCTCAAGGGAGAGGATAAGGCCGGTGCTGGCCATTGGAATGGCGCCAAATCCTCATAGCCCTCAGCATTGATCCCGGCATAAGCGCCGATATCAAAATCCCGCGCGCCATCATTTTCATAACCCGACAGCGCGGCGTGCTCGGCGAAGATCTCGCCCGGCGCGGCATGGGAAAACGCCTCGGCAAATCCCATCCGCTTCGCCACCTCGGCAACGATCCACC
>NZ_RZSC01001815.1:0-378 GCF_003998155.1 Mesorhizobium sp. M1E.F.Ca.ET.063.01.1.1 | reverse complement strand
CCTCTGGGCTGATCTTTGCAGGTCATGACTGTTAGTCTAACTTCAGTTTGCAATCGTCCTGGACCGGCCGACTCGTAACGCCTGCAACGAATGTCCTTGTCACAATGAAGCGTCATACCGTCGTCGTCGAAAGCACTCTTGCCTTTCGCATGCAGCGCGTCGAAGCCGCTCGAAACGATGATCATGGGCTCGATATCACCACCTTGCCATTGCTGGCAGCGCGGCTGGCCGGCGGTTTTGTCCGACCCGCCGATCATGCGACCCTGATGCCAATCATTGCCAGTGCGCTGCATGAGCTCGCTTTTGACGAGCTAGACCCGGTCAAGGCGAGGCCCGGTATGGCTCGCGCTGTGCTCGCAAGCCTGGGACGCATGGGGG
>NZ_RZSC01001814.1:0-378 GCF_003998155.1 Mesorhizobium sp. M1E.F.Ca.ET.063.01.1.1 | reverse complement strand
ACGCTGAAGAGCGATCTTACGCTCGCCATCGGCAATGACAGCGTGCCGCGCGCCATGTTCGCCACCTCGCTCGACGGCCGCACCAAGGGCGACAAGCAGACGCGCATCTTCCTGCGCGCTGACAAGACGGTCGGCTATGGCGAGCTGATGGAAGTGATGAACCTGCTGCGCGCCGCCGGCTATCTCAAGATCGCGCTAGTCGGCCTGGAGACGCTGCCTTCGGCCGATGCGCCGGCGAGCGGAGGCGCAGTCCCATGACCGGCGCAGCGGCTGCTCTGTCCGGCATCGGTCAGCCGCGTTTCGGCGTGCGCGAGACCGGCCTGTGGGCCGCTGCCGCCGCCCTGATCCTGATCGCGCATGTGGCTGTCGCCTATGCGG
>NZ_RZSC01001813.1:0-379 GCF_003998155.1 Mesorhizobium sp. M1E.F.Ca.ET.063.01.1.1 | reverse complement strand
CGCTGGCCTCCCGAAAGGTTGGCCCCGCCCTTGTCGAGCCTGGCATCGAGGCCGCCCGGCAAGAGCGCGTCGTCGAGCAGCCCGATCACGCAGGCGGCGTCTTCCAGCCGGTCCCGGGTCACGGCGCCGGCATTCCAGGCGATGGCCTCACCGAGCGTTCCTTCGGGCACGTAGCTGTCGGTCGAAACCCAGGCGATCTCGGCGCCGGCGAGGGGTTGGGTGCCCTGCATTCCGCCATGTTCCAGGCCGGCGAGACGGCGCAGCAATGTCGACTTGCCCGATCCGCTTGGGCCGACAATGGCGACAAGGCCTTTTGCAGGCAGCGTCAGGTGCAGGCGCTCGAGCGCCGGCAAGGTCTTCGCCGCGACCGGTTCGGCGC
>NZ_RZSC01001812.1:0-379 GCF_003998155.1 Mesorhizobium sp. M1E.F.Ca.ET.063.01.1.1 | reverse complement strand
GGATGGAGCTTGCCTGATGCGGGATGTGCTGATCGGCATCGACGCCGGCACGTCTGTCATCAAGTCCGTCGCCTTCGACAGGGCGGGCCGGCAGATCGCGGCCACCGCGCTGGCGAATCGCTACGAAACGCTGCCGGGCGGTGGCGCCGAGCAGGACCTGGCGCGCACCTGGGCCGATACGGCGACCACCTTGCGCCAGTTGGCCGACAAGGTGCCGGACCTCGCCAGCCGGGTGATCGCCAGCGCGGTGACCGGGCAGGGCGACGGCACCTGGCTGATCGACAAGGCCGGCGAACCGGTGGCCAAGGGCTGGCTGTGGCTCGATGCGCGCGCCGCCAGGATCGTCGAGGAGATCCGGGCACGGCCGGAGGACCGGCTG
>NZ_RZSC01001811.1:0-379 GCF_003998155.1 Mesorhizobium sp. M1E.F.Ca.ET.063.01.1.1 | reverse complement strand
GCCGAGCCGAGGGTGGCGGCCATGGCGACGGCGAGAAACAGCGCCGCCCGCGTCCGCTGGCGTCCGGTGTCGGCATTCATGATCGCTGTCATCGAAGGTGGTCCGTTGGCTTGGTCGCTAGAGCATGATGCCGAAAAGTGTGAAGCGCTTTTCGGGCGACATCATGCTCTATCTCTTTGCTTTAGGGCCGGATTCAGATTTCAGGTCGATTCGTCCTGAAATCATCCGGCTCCAGATTTGTTTTGACGCAATTCCGGACGGAAAACCGCTACGCACTTTTCCTGGAATTGCGCTAGGCGTGGGCGTATCTGACGAGGATATAGAGCAAAATAAGGGCAGCGGCGCCGGCGCCGACGATCATGCCGAGGCGCTTCTCGAT
>NZ_RZSC01001810.1:0-379 GCF_003998155.1 Mesorhizobium sp. M1E.F.Ca.ET.063.01.1.1 | reverse complement strand
GGTCGATAATCCCGGCAGCGGCGGCATCGACACCGGCAACGACTTCACCAACTTCCTGCCGCCGCCTGGCCAGGGCTTGACGCCGGGCTTCTGGAAGAACCATCTGGATATCTTGACCCAGGAGTTGGGCGAGTTCCATTCGGGCTGGACCTCCAACACCTCCTTTGAGACCATTTTCGGCTTCCAGAACCTGTCGAAGATCCCCGGAACGCCCTCGATCGCGGATGCGTTGGGAGCCCACGGTGGCGGCGTGAACCACCTCGAACGCTCCTCGGCGGCGGCGTTTCTCTCCGCTGCCGTCACTGCCGTGCCCGACGGCCCCGGTGGTAAACCGGAGCTCAATTTCAGTTTCTCCGCGGCGACGAGTTCGAACCCAGCC
>NZ_RZSC01000180.1:0-9478 GCF_003998155.1 Mesorhizobium sp. M1E.F.Ca.ET.063.01.1.1 | reverse complement strand
GAGTAGGGTGAGGCGGGGCCAGTGGCCCCACTATCCTACTCCCTTACTGCCCTACTCCCCTACTCCCTTTACTAATGCTGCATTGCAACAAATGCATTGCCGCCATGCAAAAGCGTCCGTTCAATTTCTGGGCAGCGATGCCTATCTACGCGGCATCGAAACAACTGACCCCACGAATGGAGGACTGAAATGAACCCGATCCGCGCTTTCCGCAACTGGCGCCTGTACAACGAAACCGTGCGTGAGCTGAACAAGCTGAACGCCCGCCAGTTGAACGACCTCGGCATCAACCGCGCCGACATCGAGCGTATCGCCCGCCAGGCTCTTTGATTTCAAGCGCGACCCGGCGCAAGCCGGGCTGCGACCTCGAAGCCGGAGCCGTCGCAGACGCTTGCTCGTCTCCGGTTCCGAACCCGCTGGACCTCGTCCAGCGGGTTTTGTCTTTTGGAGCCCACAGCGCGCCGCTCGAAACGAATTCGAGCGACGCGCTGTGGGTTTTTTGTTTTGTGCATGTCGTTCTCCCAAAACCGCTGCACACTTTTGGGCGACATGCACCACAGCGCCGCGCGTCCTTTCGGACGCGCAAAGGACGCTGTAGCACTTTTGATCTTGCGCATGATCCTTTCCGAAAATCGATTCCGATTTTCGGGGTCATGCGCTAGGCCGCTCCTCCCCAAAAACATTGCGAAATCGTGACGGAGCGTTTATACAGGCCGCGAATTTCCCATTTTGGTGGCTCTAAAACCACCGCCCGCGCGGGAACGCGGGCGAACGAGAAGGATTTTTAACATGGCCAATACGCTGCTGATGCCCAAGGCGACCGCCGTCTGGCTGGTCGACAACACCGCGCTCTCCTTCGAGCAGATCGCGCAGTTCTGCGGGCTGCATCCGCTGGAGGTCAAAGCGATCGCCGACGGCGAGTCGGCGCAGGGGATCAAGGGCATGGACCCGATCATGACCGGCCAGCTCACCCGCGACGAGATCGCGCGCGGCGAGAAGGACCCGAACCACCGGCTGAAGCTGTCCGACCCCAAGGTGCGGGTGCCGGAAACGAAGCGCAAGGGTCCCCGCTACACGCCGCTGTCGAAGCGGCAGGACCGTCCGAACGCAATCCTGTGGCTGGTGCGCAACCATCCCGAGCTCAAGGACGCGCAGATTGCCCGTCTCGTGGGCACCACCAAATCGACGATCGAGCAGATCCGCGAGCGCAAGCACTGGAACTCGGCCAATCTGCAGCCGATGGATCCGGTGACCCTCGGCCTGACCTCGCAGATCGACCTCGACCTCGAAGTCAACCGCGCCTCGCGCGGCCGCGAGCAGGCGCAGCCGGTTGCCGGCGATACGTTGCTGCCGGCGGCGCTGACCGAGCGGCTGGTGCCGGCCCCGGAAAAGCCGAAGGACGAGGACCAGGAACTGGATGCCAATGCCGTGTTCGCCAAGCTTTCGGCGCTGAAGTCGAAGGACAAGAAAGAAGACGAGGAAGAGGAGTAAGGGCGCTGCCTTACCTTCTCCCCTTGTGGGAGAAGGTGTCGCCGCAGGCGACGGATGAGGGGTGCTCCAGGGAAAGCCAGCGTCTCACTCCGCTGGAACACCCCTCATCCGTCTCGGCGCTAAAGCGCCGATCCACCTTCTCCCACAAGGGGAGAAGGAGAAAGCGGAAGTCACGTCCGTGCCGCGCGGTCGGGCGCCATGCCGTAGTCCTCGCTGCGCTCCACGGCGCGGTAGAAGTCGGCGAGCTGCTTGCCGCGCTCCGGCTTGTAGATGCGACCGGCGATGACAACCGAGGCGATGCGGTCGATGCGGAAGGCGCGAAAATCGTCGCGCATCTCGCACCAGGCGACCAGAGTCCACACCTTGCCCCAGAACCAAAGTCCCAATGGCCTGATGTCGCGGGCGGTGCCGCGGCCGGCCTCATCCGAATAGTCGATGGTCAGAACCTGCCGCTTCTCGATGGCGCGTTCGATCAGGTCGATCGCTTCCCGCGCCGCGTCGCTCACCACCCACATCGGCGTGTGGATCTCGGTGCGTGCTATGCGGTCCTTTTCCGTATCGGGCAGCACGGCGCCGATCTTGACCAGCGCTTCGTCGGCGGCCCTCGCCATAGCAGCGCCGCCGAAGGCGCGCACCATGCGGGCGCCGGCGACCAGCGCCACGATCTCGTCACGCGTGAACATCAGCGGCGGAAGGTCGAAACCCTCCCTCATCATGTAGCCGACACCCGCCTCGCCGTCGATCGGCACGCCGGTCGATTGCAAGTCGGCTATGTCGCGGTAGATGGTCCGCTCGGAAACCTCGAGCCACGTGCCGAGCTTCTGCGCCGTGACCAACCGGCCGCCGCGCAAATGCTGTACGATCTGGAATAGCCTGTCGGCGCGGCGCATCGTGTGACCCCTTGATCTCGGTTCTATGCATGCCGCGGTCCCCAAACCGGTTCCCGCAGGTTCGAGGCTGCTTCAATAACGCAGGCCTCCTGACAACATACTGTCAGGAGGCTGACAGGAATCCGCCACGGAACAACGGCTTCTTTCCTGAAACCCGGTAATTCAACCGACATTACATCTGGGCGCGACACGGCCGCTATCCAAGTCGTACGCCGAAAAATTTCAGTTCTTACGCATGCGGCCGTCATAAAGGTCCGGCCAGCCGATGTCCTTGCGGATATCCGCCGGCAAAGTGTTCAGGAAACGCTGGGTGCGGATCTCGTTCCGCACGGTGCGGATCTTGCCGACATAGTTCTGTACACTGCGCAGGATGGTAAAACCGTTCATGGCCAGGCTCCTCTTTTTCGATGAGAGGAGTATCTCACACCCCTGCTGACAGCAGTCTGTCAGGAGCTTGGCAGGCCGTCGGAGCAGGCGTCGGAAAGATTGGCGCAGCCTTGGGTTACCGGTTGTCTGTCAGGAGCAATGCGGCTGTCGGAAGCGTCAAGAACCGCTTTGACAGCCGCCGCCGATGCTGGTCAAAGGCGGCATGACGAAACTTCTTGCCCTTGTCATCATCGGCATCATGCTCATCCAGATCATCAAGCCGCTGGGCTGGCCCGGGCTGAAGCGTCGGGGCGACTTCTGGAAGCTGGCGCTGCTTGCCATGGCCGCGATCTCGCTTGCCGCTGTGCTGGGCCATTGGGCCTGAGGATCCTCAAACCGGACTGAGGTTCTGGTCGTCGAGCACCAAATCCGCCAGATGCTCCGCCCAGGCGCGATAGCCCGCTTCCGAGGCATGGAAGCCATCGGACGCAAAGCCGGCTTCGGGATTGGTGATCGGCAGGCGCGCGGCGGGAACGGCGCCGCGTTCGTTGCAGAGGCGCACGCCCATCCGGTTCATCGCGATAGCGCGGATTTCGAGGATCTTGCCGAGCAGCGGCGGCATTGCCGGGGCACGGGTGAATTCGAGCACCGGCGACCAGACCACACGCGCTTCCGGCCATTTGGCGCGCAACGCGTAAAGCAGGCCGCCGAACTCCTTCTTGAAGCGCGGCACGGAATGGAAGTTCTTGGTGTCGTTGGTGCCGACGGCAAGCACGATATGCGTCCAGGGATTCGCCGACAGGTTGGGCAGGACATAATCCCGGATCTGCCCCGACGTCGCCGAGTTGAAGCCGGCGGCGCGCCAGCGCACGGCATGGCCGGTGCGCTCCGCAATCAGGCCGGCAAGCTGCGCGGCGAGCCCGTATTCCGATTGCTCGATGCCCACGGATGCCGCGGAAGAATCGCCCAAGACCAGCAATGCGATTGCCGGCGCCTTGCCGGCGATCTCGTGCAGGACTGGCCCGCGCGCCGGCAGCATGCGGCTGGTGCGGCGGCGCACGCCAAGGCCCTGCCAGACATAGACCGGGAAGGCGAGCCAGGTGAGGAGAGCTAGCAGTCGCTGCATGGCAAATCCATTGAATGGCGGAAAGCCATAGAGCGGTTCGCCGTTTCATGGAACGGCAAACCGCTCTATCTCTTTATTTTGACGCAAGCCCGGACGGAAGGCTGCGGCGAGGGCGCCGAGCGCAACCGTTTCACACTTTTCCTGGAATTGCTCTGGCGCATGTTTCGGCCGAGGTGAACGAGCCGGTCACTCGCAGCAGTCCGGCCGATCCTTGATCCTGTCCTGATATTCGTCGTGCAGCCGCACCCAGTCCATAAGGCCGTGATAAGGGCCGGCCTCGTCGCGGCCCTTCGGCGTCATGTCGAGATAGTGGTAGGCGCCGATCAGCGCATCGCCGCCGCGGGCGCGCGACATGAAGGTGAGAAAGATGTCGCCGTTTTCGTCGCGATAGAAGACGCTGGTGCCGGGAAGGTCCTTCGATCGCAGCGGACGTTTCTCGAAATTGTAGATCGTCTCGCCCGCCGCGATCTGCCTGTCGGTGAAGGAGACCTGCAGGTCGAAGTTGAAGTCCGACGCATAGGACGACACCCAGTCGAATTTCCAGCCCATGCGCTGCTTGTAGGGCAGGAGTTCGGCCAGCGGCGCCCGCGAAACGACGACCAGCGACACGTCGTGGTGCCTGAGATGCTGGTCGGCGCCGTCGATGTGGTCGGCCAGGAACGAGCAGCCCTCGCAGCGATGATCGGACCCCGGCGTCATCATGAAATGGTAGACGATCAGCTGGCTCTTGCCGGCGAACAGTTCTCCAAATCGTTTCGGTCCCTGCTCGCTTTCGAAGACATAGTCCTTGCGCAGCTTGAGCCAGGGCAGTTGCCGCCGCTCGGCGGCGATGCGGTCGCGAAACCGCGTCAGCTCCTTTTCGCGCTCGAGGTGCTTTCTGTGCGCCTCGAACCAGTCCTCCCGCGAAACGACGGCATTGCGATGCATGACTATCTCCTGTCCTCTCCTGCCAAGGACGTTCGACATCGGCGCGATCCGACATGGCCGGCGTCGTTTTCCGACGCAGCCTCAAAGTGGGGATGGCGGCCGCGAAAAACAAAACCCGGGCTGGGGGCCCGGGTTTTCGTCGCTACTGAAGAAACCGTGTCAGGCGGCCTTTTCCAGCGCCGGCTTCCATTTCCCGAGCGCCGCCAGATGGTTCATGTGGGCGCGGTGGATGAAGGCTGCCTGGCCGGCGGCGACGTTCGACGCCTTGCCGCTCCAGGCCTTCTGCGCGGCCGCCTGCAAGGCCCGGCCGTAGGAGAAGGAGAGCTTCCACGGGTGCGGGCCGATGGCGTTGATGGCGTTGAGGTTGGCCGTCGCCTCTTCGTCGTCCTGGCCACCGGACAGGAAGGCGATGCCGGGCACGGCCGCCGGCACGGTCTCGCGGAACAATTTAATCGTCTTCTCGGCTACCTCTTCAGGGCTGTCGGTCTTGCCCGATTTCTTGCCGGAGAGGACCATGTTCGGCTTGAGGATGGTGCCTTCCAGCACGACGCGCGCCGCATAAAGCTCGCTATAGAGCTTCAGCAGCATCGACTTGCTGATCTTGTAGCAGGTGTCGATGTCGTGGGCGCCGTCCATCAGGACTTCCGGCTCGACGATCGGCACGATGCCGGCCTCCTGGCAGAGCGCTGCATAGCGGGCTAAAGCATGCGCGTTCGAACCGATCGACGTCATCGAAGGCACGCCCTTGGCGGTGTCGATGTCGATCACCGCGCGCCATTTGGCGAAACGGGCGCCGAGCTTGCAATAGTCCGCCAGCCGCTCGCGCAGGCCGTCGAGGCCCTCGGTGACGGTGTCGCCGGGAAAGCCGGCGAGAGGCTTGGCGCCGAGATCGACCTTGATGCCCGGAATGGCGCCCGAGGCTTTGATGATGTCGACCAGCGGCGTGCCGTCGGCTGCCTTCTGGCGGATGGTCTCGTCATAGAGGATGACACCGGAAATGTACTTGGTCATCGCCTCCTTGGCGCGGAACATCATCTCGCGGTAATCGCGCCGGCTGTCGGCTGTCGATTCCACGCCGATGACGTCGAAGCGCTTCTTGATGGTGCCGGAGCTCTCATCGGCGGCCAAAAGGCCCTTGCCATCGGCTACGATCGCGGCGGCAATGTCTTCGAGACGTTCGCTCATGGTGCTCTCCTTGACGGTTGTATTCCGCGCCTAGCAGAACACTACCGCCAAAGGAATGACACCGGAAAGCTCGAATCGATTGAAAGTCTTAGTTCTCGAGCACGGGAAATTTGATCGGTCGGCTATGTCCGCGTTAGCATGCGGCATGCCTTGGTGATTGGCTGAAAAGTCCTCCGTCGTCATCCACGGGCGGAGCAAGGAGCGCAGCGACGCAGCGCAGACCCGAGGATCCATGCCGTGACTTTGGAGCGCTGCTGCGGTGCAGAATTCTGCTCCGCTGCAGCCTTCGATCAAGGTCTCGGCATGGATCCCATGGTCTCCGCGACGCCGCTTCGCGGCTGCTTCGCCCTGGGATGACGAGGCTGCGGGGGCTTCAGCCAATCCCCAGCGTTTGCGCTGATTTCACGGAAATGAACGGTGAAAATCTTGCCCACCGACAAACGGCAATCTTTCAGTGTCCTGTGTCGAGGAAACTAGGCCGTGAACCCATAAATCAGCCGGGCGGACGACTTGCCGGCGTCCGCTATGCACCGAAAGCGACCAACGTTTGCAGCGCAGCTGAAAGAAGCAATGGGCCACAAGCAGAAGTTAACTCAACTTGCTCGTAAGGGGCGCACATACTGCTCCGGCAGCCCCGCCTTCCGCAGGGCATCAATCAAGTGTTGCTGAGCTTCAGGGCGTGCGTAGTGCAGTACCTGGATCACATTCCGAAGCGATAAATCCGGTTTCACCAGCTTCACCTCGGCGATCACCTCACGTGCACCAGTTAAGTCGCCTAATTGCGCGCGCGCAGCGGCTAGGTACAATAAGCCACTGGAGCGTTGTACAGGGACACTCTCGAGCGCTTCGACTGCGTCAGCATATCGACCGAGGTCAAAGAGCGTCAGGCCGCGAACCGCTGCAAACCAATCGGGCACGAAGGGACCCAAGCCTATGGCGGCATCGATTGTGGCCAACGCATCGGCCGGCCTGCCACTGGCGCGCTGCCAGTTCGCGTAGTCGCCCTTAATCTGTATATCGGCCGGATTGAGTGTCAGCGCCCTGTCAAAATGGAAGCGTGAACGGTCATGGTCGCCTGTCCAAAGGTAGTAGAGCGCTCTTGCCCAATGAGACGTGGCGTCGTTGGTATCTAGTTCCAGCGCTTGTTTCGAAGCGCTCTCAGCCTTGGCCATCTGATCGTCATCGAGCAGAATGACATTGCTCATGGTAAGAGCTATCGCCAGCCAGGCATGGGCAAGTGCAAAATGCGGATCGACGGCAATTGCGCGCTCAAGTAGGGGTACGGCTTCGGCATCACGCTGATGGTCACATAGATCGCGGCCTTGTAACAGACAGTCATAAGCCGACCAGTTAGTAGTTGGTTTTGCACGGGCTTTTGCTGCTTCTGCAGCGTGCATACGGCCCTCCAGCATTGTTACGATTGCGGCCACAACAAGGTCCTGGATAGCGAAGATATCCTGCGCATCGCGATCGTAGCGGTCGGCCCAGATGTGATTGCCGGTTCTGGCATCAACCAGTTGGGCTGTGATGCGTATTCGGCCGCCCAATTTGCGTAGACTACCCTCAACTACATAGGCAACGCCCAGTTCCCGCGCTACTTCGATAGGACTTTTTCCTTTGTTGGCAAAATGAAACGACGCGTGGCGAGCTACTACGGACAGGCCGTGAAAGCGGGCGAGTTCGGTAATGATATCCTCGGTGATCCCGTCGGAAATGTACTGTTGCCCGGGATCACCACTCATGTTGGTAAATGGCAGTACTGCTATGGACGGTTTGATTCGTTCTACCGCTGTTGGTCGCACCGATGTTCCTGAGGGAGCTCCCAGACGATAGACCCGGACCGGCTGGGCGATATTCTTGAGTTGCTGCTCACCCATGTCTTCAAACGAGAGATCAAGGCGACTTCCTACGTTGTCATGAACCATGCCGGTGACTGCAATGCCGCCCGCCGGGGCAAGTCCCTCGATCCGCGCAGCGACGTTCACGCCTTCACCGAAAACATCGCCATCCTCAGCAATCACATCCCCCAAGTTGACGCCAATGCGGAGTTGGATGGCTCGGTCCTCTGGCAGCTCTGCGTTCCGTGCTGCCATATCCTTCTGTAATGCAACTGCGCAGGCCACGGCCTTCACGACGCTGGGGAATTCCGCGAGAAAGCCATCCCCCATAGACTTAAACAGCCGACCTTGGTGCTCGGCGATCCTAGTTTCGATCACTTCGGCGCGGAGGTTCCTCACGACCGTCAGAGTGCCGTCCTCGTCCACGCCCATGAGGCGACTGTAACCGACTACATCGGCTGCAAGGATGGCAGCCAGACGGCGCTGAACGGAGTTCTCCACCACTCGATAGTGCCCCAGTTGGTCACCGGGGCTCCCTTGCAGAGCCTGGTTGATGACAAGATAGCACTGCCGCGCCTGGCCGCAACCAGTGGTCCCAGAGCGAAGTCAGGCTGCTACGCGTCATGTCTGCTAGGGGTCATTCGCGACCGGGTCGAGCCAGTGGCAAGTCCGGCCAAGTCCGCTATGCCGCCGAAAGCGGAAGTAAATTCAAAGCATTAGCGGCAAGGCTATAAGTCTTGGCGGGTTGATGGCGCTGCCCGAGACGTGATTCAAGCTCCAAAACCGGAGCTTCGAATCACGCGCTACGAACTCAGCGATTGCGAATGGACCGCCATCAGACCGTTGCTGCCGAACAAGCCGCGCGGCGTTCGGCGCGTAAATGACCGTCGCGTGCTCAATGGCATCTTTTGGGTCCTGCGTTCAGGTGCCCCTTGGCGCGACCTGCCGGAGAACTACGGTCCCCGCACGACTTGTTACAATCGCTTCGTTCGGTGGCGGCGGGCTGGCGTCTGGGACCGGATCATGGATGCACTGGCGGCCGGTCGTGACGCGGCGGTGCAGATGATCGATACCTCCGTCGTGCGCGTGCACCAGCACGGAGCCTGTATCGCAGACAACACTCAGCAAGATATGGGTCGCTCACGCGGTGGCCTCACCAGCAAGATTCATGCGGTCGTTAACTCCAATGGTCTGCCGGTCCACCTCGCCCTCACGCCGGGTGAGGCGCATGACAATCGGCTGTGTTCGGTCCTTCTCAGCCCCTTGCTTCCAGGAACGATGCTGCTCACGGATCGGGGATACGACGCGGACTGGATCAGGGAGCTTGCCCGTCAGCAAGGCGCATGGGCGAACCTTCCGCCGAAACGCAATCGCAAAGACCCGATTTGCTTCAGCTCGTATCTGTATCGCGCGCGCAACCTGATCGAACGGTTCTTCAACAAGATCAAGCAATGTCGGTGTGTTGCGACCCGATACGACAAACTCGCGGCCAACTACCTGGCCTTCGTCAAGCTCGCATCAATCCGCGTCTGGTTGCGTGCTAATGAGCCCGTGCCCTAGATTCCTGCGCCCACTCGCCGAGTCTTGAACGACTCAGCGCTTCAGCACCTCGACGCCGGGCAGCGGCTTGCCTTCCATCCATTCGAGGAAGGCGC
>NZ_RZSC01001809.1:0-380 GCF_003998155.1 Mesorhizobium sp. M1E.F.Ca.ET.063.01.1.1 | reverse complement strand
CAAGTAGAGGCGCCCCCGGGGCATCTGCCCCCCCCGAGATTTGTCGGTGGCGGGGGTTGGGGGTGCTAGTGGGCCCCGATCAAGTGCCCCTAGCAACACAGTCGGACTTCCTCATGCCGGCCGCGTATAGCAACCCTTGCGCTGTCGAAAATGGACTTCTCATGTAAATTCGTTGGGAGCATTGAGATAATGCTCGACGATGTGCAGCGAAGATATGTGGCGAAGGTGTACGACATCGTTCCCGCAGTCACATTGCTCCGGGTGAACTTCACGCTGCCAAATCCCGTCATTGCCGACGCGGTAGTACCACCCTCTGTTTATGCCAACCCCCGTCATTTCGAGTCCGGGGTGCTCGACTTGGAGTTCACAAACCTCGATAA
>NZ_RZSC01001808.1:0-380 GCF_003998155.1 Mesorhizobium sp. M1E.F.Ca.ET.063.01.1.1 | reverse complement strand
GCGCCGAATTGCGGTCGACATAGGCGTAGCGCATGGCTTCGACCATGACATGCACCGTTCCGGCCGACCCCGCGCCGAGATAGGACAGCGGATAGAGCTCGAGCACGTTGAGGATTTCGCAGATGATGACGCCGCCGGAACTCGGCGGCGGCGAAGAGATGATCTCATAGCCGCGATAGGAGCAGGTCACCGGCTTCAGCTCGCGCACGGCATATTGCTCGAAATCGCCCTTGGCGAGGATGCCGCCCTTGGCCTCGCTTGCCTTGACGATCGCATCGGCGATGGCGCCCTTGTAGAAGGCGTCCGGCCCCTTCTCGGAAATGGCTGACAGAGAGGCGGCGAGGTCCGGCTGGGCGAGCTTCTCGCCGATGCCATAGGGC
>NZ_RZSC01001807.1:0-380 GCF_003998155.1 Mesorhizobium sp. M1E.F.Ca.ET.063.01.1.1 | reverse complement strand
GCATCGCGTCAGGCGCCGCGGTTTCGGCAAGCTGTTTCTCGATCAGCTTGGCAACCTCGGTCGAGCCGGTGAAGCAGACGCCGGCGATGCGCGGGTCGGCGGTGAGCGGCGCGCCGACCGACGGACCGTCGCCCGGCAGAAGCTGGATGACGTCCTCCGGCACGCCGGCCTCGCGCAGCAGCTCGACGGCGCGGAAAGCGATCAGCGGCGTCTGTTCGGCAGGCTTGGCGATCACCGAATTGCCGGTGACGAGCGCCGCGGCGATCTGGCCGGTGAAGATGGCCAACGGAAAATTCCACGGCGAGATGCAGACGATCGCGCCACGCGCCTCAGTGCCCGCTTCCGCACTCGCCGCCTCGGCCGCGTAGTAGCGCAGGAAG
>NZ_RZSC01001806.1:0-381 GCF_003998155.1 Mesorhizobium sp. M1E.F.Ca.ET.063.01.1.1 | reverse complement strand
GGCTACCTGCTCGGTGAGGAAGGGTCGGGCGCGCTGATCGGCGGCCTGACCTATGGCGAGGGCACCCTCTACACCAAGAATGCCGGCGACCATAAGGTGTTCTGGCAGGGTCCTTCGCTCGGCTGGGACTTCGGCGGCGAGGGATCGCGCGTCATGATGCTCGTCTATAACCTCGACGACATAGGCAATCTCTATAACCGGTTCGGCGGTGTCGCCGGCTCCGCCTATGTCGTTGCGGGCGTCGGCTTCAACGTGCTGCAGAACAACAGGGTGCTGCTCGTCCCGATCCGGACCGGCGTCGGCGCCAGGCTGGGCGTCAATCTCGGCTATCTGAAACTCACGCAGCGGCCGACCTGGAATCCGTTCTGACAAGGTCATGAC
>NZ_RZSC01001805.1:0-382 GCF_003998155.1 Mesorhizobium sp. M1E.F.Ca.ET.063.01.1.1 | reverse complement strand
GGCTATTACCTCCTGGGTCTCCGCGTCCAGCACGGTGCCCGGATCGAACACGGTTATCTTCTCGTCCGGTTTTTCGGACAGCGCCAACACGGCGGCGGCTGCAGCCGGACCCGACCCGATGATTAGCGAAGACGGCATCTACTTCCCACGTCTAATACCTTGCGCGGCTGCGTCCAGTATCTGCTTGTTGGCCTGACGCAGCCGGCGCAGGCGGCGCAGCAGCGCGATCCGGCCGGTGACATGGCCTGCCGCGGCAAGACCCACGCCAACGATTATTGCCGCGCATCGCGCCAGCCCGTGGGCGTCGCCCTTGGCCGCTTGCAAAATCTCGCGCGGAACGCCCCTGGTCAGCGCGTGCCAGACGAAGCGGGTCTCGGCACCC
>NZ_RZSC01001804.1:0-383 GCF_003998155.1 Mesorhizobium sp. M1E.F.Ca.ET.063.01.1.1 | reverse complement strand
GGAAGCCGCCCGACTGACGCTGCCAGAGCTGGGCGTAGAGCCCGCCCTTGGCGACGAGCTCCTCATGCGAGCCCTCCTCGATGATGCGGCCCTTGTCCATGACGACGAGCCTGTCCATTGCCGCGATCGTCGACAGCCGGTGCGCGATGGCAATGACGGTCTTGCCTGCATCAGCTTGTAGAGGTTCTCCTGGATCGCCGCCTCGGCCTCCGAATCGAGCGCCGAGGTCGCCTCGTCGAGGATCAGGATCGGCGCGTCCTTCAGCATGACGCGGGCGATCGCGATGCGCTGCCGCTGGCCGCCGGACAGTTTGACGCCGCGGTCGCCGACATGGGCACCGAACCCTTTGCGCCCATTGTGGTCGGAAAGCCCGGCGATGAAAT
>NZ_RZSC01001803.1:0-383 GCF_003998155.1 Mesorhizobium sp. M1E.F.Ca.ET.063.01.1.1 | reverse complement strand
GTCTCGGTGCTGCTGTTCGGCGGCATCACGCTCATCTGGCTGCGTTCGGAAGGCGCGCTGGCCCTGGCTCCGATAGTCGGCGCGGTGCTGATCATGGCCGATTTCGGCGATGCGGCGCGCGCCTCGACGCCAGACCTCCTTTGCGCGGCGCTGTTCCTCGGCGGCCTGTTCGCCTATGTGCGCAGACGCGAGGCGGCGACCGCGATCCTGCTGTTCCTCGCCTTCATGGCGCGGCCGGACAACATCGTCTTCCTGGCGATCTTCGCTGTGCTGATCATCGTCTTCCGGCAAAAGGCCTGGGGTGCGTTGGCGGGCTTTGCCGCCTCCTTCATTGCCTATTTCGCCATCTCGCACTGGGCCCAGCATCCCGGCTGGTGGCCGCA
>NZ_RZSC01001802.1:0-383 GCF_003998155.1 Mesorhizobium sp. M1E.F.Ca.ET.063.01.1.1 | reverse complement strand
GGTTTGCAAAAGTGTCCGCGTCCTGCGGCAAGACCACCGTTTCGGAAGAGACGACCGTTTTTCGCGTGAGCTGGTGGAAATCAAGCTCCTTGAGCAGATCAAACCTCAGGTTGAGCAGCTTCGACCACGCGCCTGTCTTGGCAGAAGGAAGATAGGGCACGACCAGAAGGTCGCGGGCGCGCGTACAGGCGACATACCACATGCGCTGATTTTCCAGCGCCTGGCGCTGCGCTTTTTCCTCGCGGGCACGTGCTAGCGCAGACGAAGACCCGCCGCCAATAACCCAATGCAGCGTGTTGTCGGATGTGCGGTGGACGAAGCGGGGGGAGGGGCGTGCCAGCGTCCCCATATTGATGGGAATGACGACGGGCCATTCCAATCCC
>NZ_RZSC01001801.1:0-383 GCF_003998155.1 Mesorhizobium sp. M1E.F.Ca.ET.063.01.1.1 | reverse complement strand
ATCCCCAAGGTCGTGGCAGGCGATAGCATGGAAGCGGCGAGGCTGGTGCAGGCTTTCTACCAGGGCGTGGTCAAGACCGTCGTTCCGGTCTCCACCACCGCGACCGCCGAGGCGGTCAAGCTGACGGAAAACATCTTCCGATCGGTCAACATAGCGCTCGTCAACGAGTTGAAGGTCGTGTTCGACGCGATGGGCATTGATATCTGGGAGGTGATCGAGGCGGCAAAGAGCAAGCCCTTCGGCTACATGCCCTTCTATCCTGGCCCCGGACTGGCGGGCACTGCGTTCCGATCGATCCCTTCTACCTGACGTGGAAGGCGCGCGAATACGAACTGCCGACCCGCTTCATTGAGCTGGCGGCAGAGATCAACACGGCCATGCCG
>NZ_RZSC01001800.1:0-384 GCF_003998155.1 Mesorhizobium sp. M1E.F.Ca.ET.063.01.1.1 | reverse complement strand
GGCGTCGCCACCAACGATTCGACCAGTGGCGCGGAAAAGACGCTGGTGACGCTCGGCGTGGCGCAGCTTTTCGACGCCGCCTATGGCTATGATTCGGTGGCCAGGCCGAAGCCGGCGCCGGACACCATCCTCGCCTTCTCCGACCTGACCGGGCTGAAGCCGGCCGAGATCGCCATGGTCGGCGACAATCGCCACGATCTCGAAATGGCGCGGGCCGGCGGCTGCGGGCTGGCGGTCGGCGTGCTTTCCGGCACAGGCACGCGTGAATCGCTGTCGGCGATCGCCGATGTCGTGCTCAACTCGGTTGCCGACCTGCCGGATTTCCTCGCCGCGAGGGTCAAGGAGACGATCTGACCGCCTCGAACGAGAAGACCCCGCTCGGGC
>NZ_RZSC01000017.1:0-24427 GCF_003998155.1 Mesorhizobium sp. M1E.F.Ca.ET.063.01.1.1 | reverse complement strand
GTCGAATATCGCCAGATTGTCCCGCGCCTCGAGGGCGGATTCGCGGAATTTGCAGACCTTCTGGGTCCGGCCTTCGTTGTTAGTGAACGTGCCGGATTCCTCGCCATAGCTCGCTGCCGGCAGCACGACATCTGCGAGGCCCGCCGTATCCGTGAGGAACGCGTCCTGCACGATCAGGAGATCGGCGGCACGAAGCGCCCGCTGCACAAATTTCCGGTCGGGACAGGACATCATTGGGTCGCTTCCGGCGATATAGAGCGCACCCACTCGCTTCCCGTTACAAAGCTCGAGCATGGCGTCGAAATCCGCGCCCGGTTCAGACGGGATTTCGGCGCCCCAAGCCCGTTCGAGCGTTGCGCGTGCCGCATCATCGGCGAGCGCGCGCAACCCCGGCAGCGCCGTCGGCAGTACGCCCATGTCCCAGGCGCCCAGTTGATTGGCACGGTCGAAGAGGAACTGCATCGCCAGGCCCTTACCGAGTGCGCGCAGGACCTGCAAAAGGTTGTTGAGCTGGTACAACGTCGCGCGCGCCCGGGGTGATCTCAAGAGGTCGGCGCTGACAAGCACAGTGGCGCTCCGGCCTTCCAGCAGCGCTGCGGCCAGGCGGTCCGGATCGTCACTGTCGGCGGCCGCTGCTGGCCGGCCGGTTTTCACGCCGATGTCCGCAAAAACGTCGCCCGGCAATGCCTGACCAGCCGCCCCCAGTCCGCTCACCACTGCGGCAAGGCCCTGAGCCTCACCGCCTGGCGGCACGCGAACGACCGCCCGCGCATCGGCGTCGAGGCGGGATGGCCGCGCCGAGAGCATGAGTAAGCCGGTCTGTCGACGCCGTGCACAGTCTCGCAGTAAATATTCGGTGACAGGGTTTTCGTCCGTCACGTTGCCGCCGACTACAAGCACACAGTCGTTGCCGATTACCTCCTCCAGCGGCGCTCGCGTGTAGAAGGAGGCTACCAACGGGCCGAGCGCGTCAAAGGGCGTGGACCAGCGCGAGGAGCAGTCGATATTGTTGGTCCGGAATGCCGTCCGCATCAGCTTCTGGAATTGATAAAGCACCTCGTTGGGCAGGCGCGGCGAGGCCAGCCCGCCCGCAACCTTGCCGGCGACGGCCGACAGCCGCCGGCGGAGGTAGTCGCCCGCTTCGTCCCATGAAACCGGGACCAGGACCCCGCCACGACGGATCATCGGCCGCTTGATCCGATCCTGACTGCCGACGAAGTCGAGGCCGAATCGCCCGCGCACGCAGAGCGTTTCGCGGTTGACCCCGTGCTCCACCTTCGAGCGGACCCGCATGAACTCGCCCTTGCGTGTACCGACGGTCAGTTGGCAGCCGGTGCCGCAATGCGGGCAGACCGTGTCGGTCTCGACCAGATCCCAGGGCCGCGCCTTGTAGCGATAGGGGAAGCTCATCAGCGCGCCGACCGGGCAGACCTCGACGCAATTGCCGCATTGGTCGCAACTCGCGAGACTGCCCTCGAAGCCAGTGACAGCGGTATCCATGCCTTTTTCAACGGTGCCCAGGGCGACCGCGCCGACGACTTCTTCGCACATCCGGACGCAGCGCTGGCACTGGATGCAGCGGTTGACGTTCATGATGATGACCGGGCTGAGACGGATGTCGTGGGAGTGGAACACACGCTTGGCATCGCGGAACCGGCTTGCGCGGGGACCGTATGCCATCACCATGTCTTGAAGCTCGCACTCGCCCCCCTTGTCGCAGATCGGGCAGTCGAGTGGGTGATTGGCAAGCAGCATGTCGAGCATGGAAGAGCGCGTCTCGTCGATCAGCTGCGTGTTCGTGTGCACCACCATGCCGTCGGTGATCGCGGTGGCGCAAGCAGGCTGCAGCCGCCGCTGCCCCTCAATCTCCACCAGGCACATGCGGCAGGAGGCTAGCGCCGGCAGCCGCTTCAGGTAGCAGAAGGTCGGGATGTCGATGCCCAGACGCTCGGCGGCCTGGAGCACCGTGGAGCCCGCCTCCACTTCCAGCGTTCGTTCATCGATTGTCACGCGAACCATGGCTTCCTCGCGGTCCTCTCGTTGCGCCCTCTTCAGTGAAACGGGCACCTCCGCTCCTCAATGTGCGTGACGAATTCATCTTCGAAATGGGCCAGTGCTGCCCGCAGGCCCATTGCCGCGCCATCGCCCAAAGCGCAGAACGTGTTACCGAAAATGCCCTTGCAGAGCGCCCCCAACTGTTCCAGATCGCCCGGCTCGCCTTGGCCCGCCTCGAGCCGGCGCAGCACCTTGACGACCCAGTTCAACCCTTCGCGGCAGGGGGTGCACTTGCCGCAGGACTCGTGGTGGAAGAACTCGATGATCCGAGTGGCGACTTTGACGATGCAGGTCGAGTCGTCGATCACGATCACCCCGGCCGAGCCGAGCATCGAGCCGGCAGCGGCCAACGAGTCGAAGTCCATCCCGACGTCCAGCCCGCGCTCCGGGATCAGTGGCGCCGAGACCCCGCCTGGGATCACCGCCTTGAGCTGGCGCCCTGGCAGCGGCCCGCCGGCATGATCACAGACCAGTTCGCGCAGCGGTATCCCCATCGGCAGCTCGTAAAGGCCAGGTTTGCGCACCTGTCCGCTGAGGCAATAGAGCTTTGGGCCGGGGCTCTTGTCCGGTCCGATACCCCGGAACCAGTCGGCCCCTCGCACCACGATATGCGGGACGCAGGCCAGCGTCTCGACGTTGTTGATAACGGTCGGGCTGGCGTAGAGTCCTTCGACCGCCGGAAACGGCGGTTTCAGGCGCGGCTGCGCCCGCTTGCCTTCGAGCGAGTCGAGCATCGCGGTCTCCTCGCCGCAGATATAGGCGCCGGCTCCGCAATGGATGTGCACGGCGAAGCTGAAATCCGAGCCCAGGATACGCGTTCCCAGATAACCCTTCGCATGAGCCTCGGCGATCGCCTGCTCCAGCCGCGCGATCGCCAGCGTGTATTCCCCGCGGACATAGACATAGGCGGTTTCCGCTCCTATCGCGTAGGCGGAGATCGCCATGCCCTCGATCAGTTGGTGCGGGTCACGCTCCATGATGATCCGGTCCTTGAAGGTGCCCGGCTCGCCTTCGTCGGCGTTGCAGCACAGGTATTTCGGCTTGCCGGCACGCTTGGGCACGAAGCTCCATTTCATTCCTGTAGGAAATCCGGCTCCGCCGCGACCGCGCAGGTTGGATTTCTTGACAAGGTCGATGATCTCGTCGGGCGTGTGCTCCCGCAGGGCCTTGGCCAACGCCTTGTAGCCGCCGCCGGCCTCATAGGTCGACAGCAGATGGCCATCCGGCGCGTCCACGTTCTTGAGAAGGACCGGTTCGAACATGGCGCTATTCTCCCGGCGGCCCTGCGGCGGCGAGATCGGCGCTTGTCGCTCGCCGCACCGTTGCGCGCAGCCTGTCCAGGAGCGCGTCGATCCGCGCGATGTCGAGGTTGCCGTGATAGTCGTCGCCGACCTGCATCACCGGGGCCATCTCGCAAGCACCGAGGCATTCGACGGTCGAAAGCGTGAACAGCCCATCCGGGGTCGTGCCGCCTTTCTTGATCCCGAGCACCTCCTCCAGGTGCCTCAGCAGGTCTTCGGATCGGCGCAGCATGCAGGAAACGTTGTCGCAGAGCTGCAGGTGGAAAATGCCGACCGGCTCGGTGTGGAAGAGGGTGTAGAAGGTCGCCAGTTCGTAGACCCAGATACGCTCGACGCCGAGGATGTCGGCGACCTCTTCCAGCACCGGGCCGGGCAGATGGCCATGTTCCCTCTGCGCAATCAGAAGCGCGGGCATGATCGCCGAGCGCTGGTCGGGATATCGCGCCGCCGCCTCTTCGATTTTTTCGCGCATGGTCATCGCGTCCAGATCCTCTGCTACTTGTCCACCTCCGCCATCACGGGGTCGAGGCTGCCGAGCACGGCGATCATATCCGCCAGATAGCGCGCGTTGGTGACCCCGAAGAGTCCCTGAAGGTTGACGAACGAGGGTGACCGCACCTTCATGCGGAACGGTTTCGGCGACCCGTCGCTGACGATGTAGAAGCCGAGCTCGCCCTTTGGCGCCTCGATCGCCGAATAGACCTCGCCCTTCGGCACCTTGAAGCCATAGGCCGACAGGTCGAAATGCTGGATCAGCGCCTCCATCGAACAGTGCACCCGGTCCTTGTCCACCGGGAAGGCGATTGTCGGCATGTCGATCTGGAACGGCCCGTCGGGCATCTGGTCGAGGCATTGCTCGATGATCCGGACGCTCTCGCGCATTTCCTCGACCCGGCATCGCCAGCGTGCATAGCAATCGCCCTCTTGCCTGGTGATGACCCTGAAATCGAGCTGGTCGTAAATTTCGTAAGGCTCGTCGCGGCGGATATCCCAGTCGACGCCCGAGGCGCGCAGGTTCGGGCCGCTCAGGCCGAGATCGATGCCGTCTTCGGGCGAAATCACACCGATCCCTTGCGTGCGTTTCAGGAACACCCGATTGCTGTCGAGCAACCGTTCATAGTCGCGGATCCGGTTCGGGAAGATGTCGCAGAACTCTCGGATCTTAGGGAAGAACCCATCGGGCAGGTCCTCGCGCACGCCGCCGACCCGGCAGAATGAGGTGTGCATCCGCGCCCCGCTGATCATCTCCAGCAGGTCCATGATCATTTCGCGCTCGCGCATGGCGTAAAGCAGCGCGGTCATGGCGCCCAGGTCCATCGGAAGCGCGCCGGTGATCAGGAGATGGCCGGAAATTCGCGCCAGTTCCGCCATCAGCACGCGGATATATTGCGCGCGGACAGGTGCCTGGATGCCCAGGAGCTTCTCCACCGCAAGCGCGAAGGCCAGGTTGTTCGAGGGTGGACAGAGGTAGTCCAGCCGGTCGGTCAGCGGAAAAATCTGGGTGTAGGCGAAACTCTCGGCCAGTTTCTCGGTGCCGCGGTGGAGGTAGCCGATATGCGGGTCCACGCGCGCGACATATTCGCCATCCAGTTCGAGGACGAGCCGCAGCACGCCATGCGTACTGGGATGCTGTGGGCCGAGGTTGAGAAGCACCTCCCTGGTGTTGGGCGTATCGGCTTCCGGCCGGCTCAGTTCCGTGACTTCGGTCATCTCAAGTCCCGGGTGTGGAACGGCCTCCCTGTGGAATGTCCTTGGTGGCAAGGTCGGGCTGCGTCGGCGGCGGACCCTCTGCGCCGAACGGGTTCAGCTTGTCCTTGTAGCCGCGGAGCGGAAAGTCCTTGCGCTGCGGGAAGCCCTCGAACCCTTCCCACATATAGATCCGGCGCAGGTCGGGGTGGCCTTCGAACCTGATCCCGTACATATCCCAGGCCTCGCGCTCATGCCAGTTGGCGGTGCGCCAGACCCCCGTCACCGACGGAACCCGCGGCGGATCGCCGAGGCGGCACTTGATCCGCACACGCCATTTGTTCGGCAGCGAAAAGAGGTGGTACACCGCCTCATAGCGCGGTGCTTCTGGGTAGTGATCGACCCCGCAGATGTCGGACAGGAAATCGAACCGCAGCGCCGGGTGTTCCTTGAGGAACCGGCAAAGCTCGACGATCATGCCAGGCGGAGCGGCGAAAGCGTGAACCCCGTGCGAGAAACCAAGCTGCTCGATCGTCCCGCCGAAGCGTTCCACGATCAGGGCAGGGATGAGGGGTGTCTCCACGCTCATGGCACTGCGGCCCGTTCCGCAGGCGCCCCTGCCAGCGCCCTGGATTTCTTGATCTTCTCCTGAAGCAGGAGGAAGCCGTGCATCAGCGCCTCGGGCCGTGGCGGGCAGCCGGGCACATGCACGTCCACCGGCACGAAGGTCTCGGCTCCCTGCACCACCGCATAGGTGTTGTAGACACCGCCCGAGATCGCGCAGGTGCCCATGGCGATGACCCAGCGAGGCTCCGGCATCTGGTCATAGAGCCGGCGCACCACGGGAGCGAATTTCCGCGTTATGGTGCCGGCGATGATCATCACGTCGGACTGGCGCGGCGAAGGCCGGAACACCACGCCGAAGCGGTCGAGATCGTAGCGGGCACAGCCCGCCGAGATCATCTCGATGGCGCAGCAGGCGATGCCGAAGGTCTCCGGCCACAGCGCCGACCTCCGGCCCCAGCTGATCAGGCTGTCGGCCGTGGTGAACAGGACACTGTCGCGGATGGCGTTGTTTACACCTCCCATTCCAGCGCTCCCTTCAGCCAGGCGTAGGCGAAGCCCACGAGAAGCAGCAATATGAAGACGAACATCTCGACATAGCCGACCGGCCCGATTTCCTTCAGGACGACGGCCCAGGGAAACAGGAACATCGTCTCGACATCGAAGACGACAAACAGGATCGCGAGGATGAAGAACTGCACCCTGAAGCGGCCGCCGGCGGCCTCACCAGCCGGGTCCATGCCGCATTCGTAGGGCATGTTCTTTGCGGGGTAGGGATTGGACGGGCGCAGCAGCGAGGAAACAAAAAGGGTAGCTGTCGCCACCAGAACAATTCCGGCGACCATGAACAGTACCGGCAGGAACTCCATTCCGGTCACGTCGCACAGCCCCGGTCACCCGCCGCGGGCTTTGCTCAGGCCGCCACCGACGCCTTGAGGCCGGTGATGCGGGCGCCCTGGAAGCGACAAGGGCATTCCTTTCTAGTTCGCCAGAGTATTCCGACGATTGGATCATTGCAAATCCAATCGATCAGCCGCTGGTTGCTGCATGTTGGGCAAGCCTTAGAAACCACGCCGGAAATAGGCCGATGCCGATGGTGCCTGCAGCGGTGAAGGCGAGCGTGGCGCGGACCGAGGGCGTCAGCGCCGGCACGAACGCGCCTTCCGGCTCGCGCATGTAGATCACCATCACGATGCGGATATAGAAGTAAGCAGCAACGGCACTCAGCAGCACTGCGATCACCGCCAGCATGACGAAGCCCCGCTCGACGAGCGCGACCAGCACGTAGAACTTGGCGAAGAACCCGGCTGTCGGCGGGATGCCGGCCAACGAAAACAGATAAAGCAGCATCAGAAGCGCCAGCCCGCGATGCGACTTGGCGAAGCCAGCGTAGTCGTCGATGACCTCGCCCGAGAAATCGCCGTTCCGCATCATGATCACGGTGCCGAAGATGCCGAGGTTCATGAATGCATAGATCAGCAAATAGAGCATCACGCTGGCCACTCCGTCCGCACCGCCGGCCGCCACACCGAACATGGCGAACCCGGCATGGGCGATGCTGGAATAGGCCAGAAGGCGCTTGAAATTGTCCTGCACCAGCGCCACGAAACTACCTAGCGCCATTGTCACGGCTGCAATGACCGCGACGATGATCCAGGCGTTCGAGGCTGCGACCAGCGGGTTGAGGAACACCCGCAGGATCACGGCGAAGCCCGCTGCCTTGGGCCCCACCGACATGAAGGCGGTGATCGTCGTCGGCGCGCCTTCATAGACGTCCGGTACCCACATATGGAACGGCACGGCGCCGACCTTGAATGCCAGCCCCGCGACGATAAAGACCACGGCCAGAAGCAATCCGGGATCGAGCGGACCACCGGTCGCCGCCGCAGCCATCCTGTCCAACTGCGTGGTGCCGACGAGCCCGTAGACCAGCGAAACGCCGTAAAGGAAAATCCCGGTCGAGACCCCGCCAAGGATCACGAATTTCAGCGCCGCTTCGTTCGACCGCTGCTGCCGCCGCAGGAAACCGGTCAGCACATAGGTGCAGAGCACCATCAGTTCGAGGCCTACATAGATCGACAGGAGGTCGATCGCCGAGGCCATGATCATCATTCCCGAAAGCGCCAGGAGCAGCAGTACATAGTATTCACTGCTCCCGATCCTCTCGATCTCGGCATATCTTCGCGAAAGAAGGAATGTCAGAACTGTAGCCAGGTAGAACACGACCTTGAAGAAGACCGCGAAGCGGTCGGCGATGAACATGCCCGAGTAAGCCGGCCGCACCTCGTCAGCCAGCATGAGTGTTGCAACGGCGGCAATCAGCACGATCGCGACTGAAGCCCAGACAAGGAAATGTTCCTGCTCCTTGCGCACAAGCTGCCCCAGGATCAGCAGGATGCAGGCCCCGGTAACCACCACGATCTCGGGCAGGCTCGCCAGGATCGACTGGAAAAGCAAGGCGGCGGTCATTGGGCGCCCCCCTTGCCGTGCACCTGCGCCAGAAGATGCCCCACCGAGGCGTCGATGATTCCGAGAAAGGGCTTCGGATAGAGTCCGATCCAAACAACGAAAACGGCCAACGGCAGGATCGCCGCCATCTCGCGGGCGTTCACGTCGCGGATCTTGAACCGCAAGCCAACGCTGGCCGGGCCAAGCGCGACTTTCCTGTACATGCCAAGCAGATAGGCCGCTCCCAGCAAGGCCCCCAGCACGGCGACACCGCCGATAGCCAGGTTGGCGGCGAACGCGCCCGACAGGACCAGCAACTCGCCCACGAAAGAATTCGTTCCCGGCAGCGCCATAGATGACAAGGCGAACAGTGCAAGAAGCGCCGTATAGACCGGCGCCACCTTCATCAGCCCGCCGTAATCCGCGATGCTGCGGGTATGGGTCCGCTCGTAGATAAGGCCCACGAACAGGAACAACGCTCCCGTCGTTACGCCGTGATTGAACATTTGTAGGATGCCGCCCTCGAGCCCACGCAGGTTCAGCGTGAAAATTCCCAATGTCACCAGGCCCATGTGGCTGATGCTGGAATAGGCCACCAGCTTCTTCAGATCGTCCTGCGCCAGGGCGAGCAAGCCGCCATAAACGATAGCTACCGCCGACAGGACCAGCATCAGCGTCGAATAATGCGCCGTCGCCTGAGGCAACATTGGCAGCGAGAACCGCAGGAACCCGTAAGCGCCCATCTTCAGGAGCACAGCGGCGAGGATGATGCTGCCGGCCGTCGGTGCCTGCACATGAGCGTCCGGCAGCCAGGTATGAACCGGGACCATCGGCACCTTGACCGCGAAGGCGATCAGGAAGGCAAAAAACAGCCATGACTGGACCTGGAACGGCAAATCCTGCGCCATCAGGGTGCGGATATCGAAGGTCTCGCCACCGTGGAAATAGAGCACGATGACACCGATCAGGAACATGAGGCTGCCTGCCAGCGTGTAGAGGAAGAACTTGAATGCTGCATAGATCCGGCCGTCGCCACCCCAGACGCCGATGATTACGTACATCGGGATCAGCATTGCCTCCCAGAAGACGTAGAACAGGAACAGGTCCAGCGCGCAGAACACGCCCAGCATCAGCGCCTGCATTGCCAGCAGGCTGACCATGAACTCCTTCACCTTGCGGTCGATCGCAGTCCACGAGGCGAGCACGCAGATCCAGCCCAACAACGCGGTCAGGAACACGAAGAGCGCGCTGATCCCGTCAATACCAAGTGCGTAAGTGATGCCCAGCGTGGGCACCCATGGGCGCGTCTCTGTGAACTGCATCCCGTAGGTAGAGGTGTCAAAGCCGCTCAACATGGCGATACAAAGCGCGAAGTCGAGGATCGTGACACCCAGTGCCGTCCACCGCACCACATCGTCATTGCGGATAAACATCAGCGCCGTTGCCCCGACGGCTGGCGTGAAGACGATGAGGCTAAGCAGGGGGACCGCCATGGCGCCCTCTACCGCCACGCCGCAGCGAATACCGCGATGGCCGCGATCACACCTGCGATCATCGCCAGCGCGTAGTTGGTGACGACGCCGCTCTGGAGCCGCCGCAGTAGCCCGCCGCCTCGAATGATCGCGCGGGCGACGCCGTTCACGAGCGCATCAACGCCGTGGAGATCGATCCGCAGGCCTGCCTGTGCCGCCCCGTGCAGGAAGGGCAGCGCCGCGGTTTCGGAGACGTCGCTCACCGCCTTCTCGTAGCGCGCCAGCGGTTTTTCGGCGAGCCACATGAAGTGCCGCGCGCCCATGCGGTAGAACCAGTCTGTATCGATGCTGATCGTATTCTCGGGGTCGAGCGCCTTGAGGAACATGACGAAGCCCAAGGCGGTGAACATCAGCACGCCGAGGCTCTCGGTGATGTGGACGGCAGTGTAGGGTTCGAAGTCGACCGGATGAGGCAGAAGCGCATAGAGCGTCTGGGGGAATACGCCGATCGCAATGCAGAGCACGGCCGCCATGCCCATCGCAACCAGCATGTTGCGCGGCGGTTCTCGCGCCTCCAGTCCTTGGTCCTTGCCGAAGAACATGTAGTAGGGGAGCTTGAGGCCGGTGTGCAGGAAGGTCCCTGACGACGCCATCGTCAGCGCCAGCACCACCAGCGCGCGATGATCCTGTCCGGCGGCGGCCACCACCATCGACTTGGTCACGAAGCCAGAGAAGAACGGGAATGCCGAGATCGCAAAGGCGCCAACCATGTAGAGCGCAACCGTTACCGGCATGGTTTTGTAGAGCCCTCCCAGTTCGGTGAGCTTGCGCCGCCCCGTGACATGGATCACCGCCCCGGCGCCCATGAAGAGGAGCGCCTTGTAGAGGATATGTGCGAAGGCATGGCTGACGGCGCCGTTCACCGCCATCTCGGTCCCGATGCCGATGCCTGCCACCATGTAGCCGACCTGGCTGACGATGTGATACGCCAGGAGCCGCCGGCAATCGTTCTCCAGCACCGCGTAGATGACCCCGTAAAGCGCCATCACTGTGCCGAGCCAGACGAGAGGATCGGTCCCCGGAAACGCGCGCGCCAGCACATAGACAGCGGTCTTCGTGGTGAAGGCGCTCATGAATACGGCCCCGGTGACGGTCGCTTCCGGGTAGGCGTCGGTCAGCCAGGCGTTCAGCGGAGGCACAGCGGCGTTGAGCAGGAACCCGGCAAGGATCAGGCAGGTGCCGAAGTCCAGTCCCCCTTCGACCGGACCGAAGAGCAGCGAACCGGTGGCGAACCCACGGAGAATGATGCCGCCGAGCAGAACGACGCCGCCGGTGACATGGACCATGAGGTAGCGGAAACCAGCACGGAATGCCGGCTCGCCGCGCTGGGCAAAGACCAGGTAGGCGGAGGCAAACGTCATACCTTCCCAGAACAGGAACAGGGTCAGATAATCGCCGGCGAACACGACGCCGAGCGCGCTGCCGACGTAGACGAACGCCGCCACATGCTGGCCTGCGCGCGTCAGATGCAATGCATAGACCGTGCCGATCAATGCCATGATGCTGAAAACGGTGGCGAAGAGGACACTTAGCTTGTCGACCTTCGCAATTATGATTTGCTGCCCGATGAACCGAGCCGCGCCGTAGCTGCCGGGATGCATCGTCAGCACGGCGAGGATCGCCAGCGTCGGGATCAGCAGCACATAGGCCTTGCGGACGGACCCTCTTAGGAAGGGAAGGGGAAGCGCGCCGAGAATGAACAGCAGGCCGGGATGGACGAAGTCAGTCATAATAGTCCTCGCGCCGCATCAGCCCGCACCGATGGCCAAGAAACTTGGACACGAAGATCAGAAGCACGCAGGAGCCGAAGCCATAGAAAGCAGACCAGCCAGGCAGCCGGTCCCACAGGTATTCGGCGTGGTCGCGGAAGACCAGAAAGTCGGCCACGGCGACCAGGACGAGCACCAGATAGAATAGCCGGCGACGACGCGTCGCATATCTATGATCGCCAAAGAAATCGACGACGCGCTTGATCATCTGACGATCCTTTCCGCCAGGGCAAGGAAATAGTCCGGGAAGATGCCCATCAACACCGACAGGATGGCGGTCGCGACCAGCGGGATCGTCAACATTGGAATTTCACGAACGGTCGCCGGCCATTCCCGCGCCTCCGTCCCGAAGAAGGCGACATAGCTGATCGGCAGGAAGTAGGCGGCGTTCAAGACGGAACTTATCAGGAGCACGATAAGGAACGGGGTCTGCCCGGCCTCCGCAGAGCCGAGCGCCAGATACCACTTGCTGATGAAGCCCGCCGCGGGCGGCACGCCGATCATGCTGAGCGAGCCGACGAAGAACGCTCCCATCGTCCAGGGCAGCCTGCGGCCGATGCCGGCCATGTCGCTGATGTTGCGTTTGCCGGACGCGCAGTAGATCGAACCGGCGCAGAAAAACAGCGTGATCTTCGAGAAGGCATGCGCCGCGATGTGGATGATGCCCCCGACCATCGCGACGGGTGACAGCAGAACCGCGCCCAGCAGGACGTAGGAGAGTTGGCTGACCGTCGAATAGGCGAGCCGAGCCTTCAGATCGTCCCGCGTCAGGGCGTAGATGGACGCCATCAGGATCGTGAACGAGACGATATAGGCCGTAACGATGCCAAGCCCCAGTCCCCCCACCAGCCCTGCGCCGAAGACATGGAACACCACGCGCAGCACGCAGAACACACCCATCTTGACGACGGCCACCGCATGCAGGAGCGCGCTTACCGGTGTCGGTGCCACCATCGCGGCAGGCAGCCAGGCGTGCATCGGCATCACCGCGGCCTTGGCGAAGCCGAAGAGGTAGCAGAAATAGATGATGGTCAGCAGCGACGCCGATGCGTCGACCCTCGCCAGCAGTCCCCCCGCCACAAAGTCGAGCGACCCTGCAATCTGGTAAGTCAACGCAAGCGCGGCCAGAAGCACACTTTTTGACGCGCCCATCAAATAGACGAGGTACTTGCGGCTGCCCGCCCATCCCTCCTCGTCCTCATGGTGGTAGACAAGCGGATAGGTCACAAGGCTCAGCGCCTCGTAGAAGATTACCAGCGTGAACAGGTTGGCGGCGAAGGCGCCGCCGGCGGCTGCTGCGAGACTGGCGGCGAAGCAGGCGAAGAACCGGGTCTGCGCATGCTCATTCAAGTGCCGCATGTAACCGATGGAATAGATCGACGCCACGATCCACAGCAGCGACGAGACGGTGGCAAACACCATGCCGAGCGCATCGACGCGGAAAGCGAAGTCGATCCCTGGCAGAATTTCGAACAGGCGCAAATCGATTGTCCCGCCCGCCAGCACCGTGGGCGCCATCGAGGCGACAATTGCGAACATGGCGATCGCGGCCAACGGCGAGACGGCATCGCGAAGTTTCTCGCGCTTATCTAGAAGGAGTACTGCAAGAGCCGCAAGAATTGCGACGGCGACGGCAAGCAGTGGCCGGATCGATATCACCGGCTATCCTTTCATAATGGTCACTTCGTCGACCTTGAGAGTGGACTTGTTCCTCGCGAGGGCGACCAAGATACCAAGGGCAACGGCAACCTCCGCCGCAGTGATTGCGATGACGAAGATTGCAAATATCTGCCCGCGGAAGTCGTCGTAGTAATGCCCGAAAGCGATAAAATTGATGTTGACCGAATTGAGCAACAGTTCCAGAGACATCAGCACGACCAAAATATTGCGCCTGAGCAGTACGCCCCCCGCTCCGATTACGAACAGGACCACTCCGAGCACGACATACCACCACAGCGGCACCATCACCGCGGCTCCTTCCGCGCCAGCACGATGGCGCCTACCAGCGCCGCCAGCAGGATGATGGAGGCGACTTCAAACGGTAGGAGATAGTCTGCGAAAAGCGTTGTGCTGAGCTGCCTGACCTCACCGCTGGTGCGCATTGCGACGGGCTTGGCGACCGAATAGCGATCGCTCCTGAGCACCAGTACAAGCATCTCGACCCCGAGCAAGACGAGCAGCACCAGGGCAGGCAGATTGCTGCCCGGCAAGAACCGCTGCAACACCGCTTCGCGTACATCAATCATCATGATCACGAATAGGAACAGGACCATGATCGCGCCGACATAGACAAAAATCTGGATGACTGCGAGCAACGGCGCCTCGAGCAAGACGAAGATCGCCGATATCTGAAGGAAACACGCCATCAGCGCCAATGCGCTGTGAACTGGGTTCCGCGCCAAGACCAAGGTCAGAGCCGCGACTACGGACGCCGCCGCGAACAGAAGAAAGAACCCCTGATCCATCGACGCCGCTCCTCCGACGCGAACTGTCGCCCGGCGCAACAGGGTCGGACTTGAGATAGCTGTCCACTTCCGTTCGCAAATTGTGCCCTAGTATCGGTTTTTTCTCAAGATTATCGTGGTTTGGCTTACACTAAATTCACCGGAGCGCAGCACATCGGCTCAAAATCGGAGCTACCTCGGAAGGCTTAGATGTCGCTCAGGGGGCATCCCCCAAGGCCTGGAAGAGGCGCTGACATCAAACGGTTGGCAGGACAGGAGAGGGTTGCTCATCGCGGTAGTGGGGCACCTTCCAAGAGCCTTACCACCGAACGGGTCAGTGGACTAATCAGAATGTGGTGGACGGAGGCCGGCTAGCGTCTAACGAGGAAGGTCGACGACAGGGCGGACGGAGATCTGCGACTGCCGATAGAGCCGTGCATGGGGGCAATATTGGCCGACCAGCACCTTCTCACGCGGCAGATGATCGGGCAGGGGCCTTCGGCGGGACGACTGTTCGGTTTGCCGTTTCGCGATCCCGCGGAGGGCCTCCTCTTCGCGTGCGAGATCGCCGCCCAGATTGGCACGCGACGGATCGATGCAGGCGGACCAACGGATCCGCGCTCAATGATCCCTGTCGGCAAGACGAGCCGTTCTGGGGCGCGCGCGTTTCACGTTTCAAACGGCGCATGAGAAGTTCCGCGACGCTTTTGCCAAGTGCATGGGCATGCTGACGGCCAGGCATTTCCCCGGACTGGTCAACGCAGGCGACGCCGCCGTGGTGGCCGTGCTGGTCAACTATTGAATGACGAAGTCGCTACGAAAGATACGCCAGCTAGGGGGGTCAATTCATAACGCCACCGTCTTTATTTGTATCTGATCTGCTGATACATAACCCCGTGTGACGAGTGCGGGCCATATGTCGAATGAAATCATGGTTGTCGATCCGCTTGAGCGGCTTGACTTGTTGAAGAGCCTCGCGAGCGAGGTCCGGGTCCGGATTCTCGATCTGCTGCACCGCAAGGGGCCGAAAAACGTCAATCAAGTGGCCGAAGAACTGGATCTTCCGCAATCGACGATTTCCGCAAACATCCAGGTTCTTGTCGATGTAGGTTTGATCGAGACGAAATCACAGAAGGCGCGCAAGGGAAGCCAGAAGGTTTGCTATTCGACCTTCTCCGAGTTGGTTGTCGTCTTTAAGGACCGCACCCCGGCGCAGGATCTCGGCGTCATAGAAGTGGCGATGCCGCTTGGACTCTATACGAGATGCGAAGTTTCCGCTCCCTGCGGCCTGTGTTCAAAGGACGGCGTCATCGGACTTCTCGATGTGCCCGACACCTTCCTCGATCCTGACCGTATGCGGGCAGGGCTGCTGTGGTTCACGCGCGGCTTCGTTGAATACCAGTTTCCCAACAATGCGGCGCTTGCCAATGTCAAAGTCGGCGGGTTGGAACTAGCGATGGAGCTTTCGTCGGAGGTGCCGGGCACATCGAAGGATTGGCCATCAGACATCACGGTAGCGATCAACGGACACGAGATAGATACCTGGACGGCGCCGGCCGACTATGGGGACAAGCGCGGCAAGCATACGCCCGGCTGGTGGAAGCTGGCCGGATCGCAGTATGGTGACCTCGCACACTGGCGCGTCACGAACAATGGCACCTATCGCAACAATGATAAGGTTTCCAAATGCTCGCTGGCTGATCTGGAGCTTGGGCGGCACCGCTCGATCCGGATACGAATCGGCGTGAAGGAAGATGCGCGTCACCCCGGCGGCATAAATATCTTCGGCAGCGGCTTCGGCAATTACAGCAACGACATCGTTCTGCGCCTGCTGAAGGCTTGACGGCATCTTAGGCCCTTGACGGGCGAACGAACTCCGCCATTAACTGATCCGAGGATCCGGATATAGACCGGAAAGTCAGATTGATAATCCGCAGTGGGAGGGATCATGAAGGCCAGAGTCACGGCGAACGCGGCCTATGCCGTCGCGGATATCGACAAACGTCTTTACGGCTCGTTTCTCGAGCATCTTGGCCGAGCGGTCTATACGGGCATCTACGAGCCCGGACATCCACAAGCGGACGCACAGGGGATGCGCAAGGACGTGATCGAGTTGGTGCGTGCGCTCGACACTCCGATCTGCCGCTACCCGGGTGGCAACTTCGTTTCCGCCTACAATTGGGAAGACGGCATAGGCCCAAAGGAGAACCGCCCGCGGCGGCTCGATCTTGCCTGGCGCACCACGGAGCCGAACCTGGTTGGAATCCACGAATTCGCCGACTGGGCCGAAAAGGCCGGCACCGAGATGATGCTTGCGGTCAATCTCGGTTCCCGCGGCCTCGACGAGGCGCGGGCCTTCGTTGAATACGTCAACCACCCGAGCGGCAGCTACTGGTCCGACCTCAGGGCCAAGAACGGACGAGCGCAACCCTGGAACTGCCGCCTCTGGTGTCTCGGCAATGAAATGGACGGTCCCTGGCAGGTTGGCCACAAGTCGGCGGAAGAATACGGTCATCTCGCCAACGAGACCGCCAAGGCGCTGCGCGGCCTCGACCCGACGGTGGAACTGGTCGTCTGCGGCTCGTCGCATTCCAATATGCCGACCTATCCGCAGTGGGAAGCAACCGTGCTGGAAGCGACCTACGAGCAGGTCGACTACATCTCTCTCCACATGTATTTCGAGAACTACGAAAAGAACACGGCCGAATATCTCGCTCTTCCGGCCAAGCTCGACCGCTACATTGGCACGGTCGCAGGCATTATAGACTATGTGAAGGCCAAGACCCGCTCGAAGCGGGACGTGAAGATCTCCTTCGACGAGTGGAACGTCTGGTACCATCAGCGCAAGCGGGACGCCGAGCGGATGCGCGGCTGGGACTGGCCGGAAGCGCCCAGGCTTCTGGAAGACATCTACAATTTCGAGGACGTGCTGCAGGTCGGCTGCATCATCAACACCTTCATCCGTCGGTCGGATATTGTTCGCATCGCCTGCATTGCGCAATTGGTGAACGTTATCGCGCCGATCATGACCGATCCCGGCGGCACCGCCTGGCGGCAAACGATCTATTGGCCTTTTATGCTGGCCTCCAGGCACGGCCGCGGCACCGCGCTGCAACTCGCGGTCGAGGTGCCTACCTATGACGCGGCCGCGGCCGACAAGGTGCCATGGCTCGACATTGCAGGCGTGCACGATTCGAACGCCGGCACGCTGACCTTCTTCGCAATCAACCGGCATGGGTCCGAGACGATAGAGGCCGACGTCGCCCTCGAGCGGTTCGCCGCCAAGTCCATCGAGCATACGATCATCCGTCACGACGATCTCGAGGCCTGCAACACGAAGGACGCGCCGGATAACGTATCGCCGGTCAAAGGCAACGGAGCAGCGCTCAGCGGCAAGGGAATGAGGCTGACTTTGCCGCCGCACTCCTACTCGATGGTGCGCGTGACGCTCTGAGTTAATATCCGACCATCAGATATATACCGTAAAATCCGTTGCGGGCGGTTTGGTTTGGTGTAGCATTGAAATGTTCAAGGTGGATCTAACCGCCGTACTCGGGAGGAAGCTGAGATGAACTTTCGCAAGATGATGGCCATAGCGGTGGTTGCGGCCGGAGGATTCTGGGTCGTCGCGGCCCAGGCCGAAGAAACCGTCGCATGGTGGGATTTCCTCGGCGGCGGTGACGGTGTGCGCATGAAGCAGATGATCTCCGACTTCAACGCCGCCCACGCCGGCAAGATCAAGATCGACGCCACGACGCTGGAGTGGGGAACGCCCTTCTACGCGAAGGTGCAGACCTCGGTCGCGGTCGGTGAGGCGCCAGACGTCATGACCTATCATGCCAGCCGCATCCCCTTGGCGGTGAGCCAGGACATTCTCGAAGAAATCACCGCCGACGACATGAGCAAGATGGGCCTCTCGGCCTCGGACTTCGCCCAGACGACGATGGGCGCCGTGACGGTCGACGGCAAGCAATACGCAGTGCCGCTCGATACCCATCCAATCGTCCTGTACTACAATCGCGACCTCCTGAAGAAGGCAGGCGTGCTCGGCGGCGACGGCCGTCCCGTGGGCATGGGCAACAAGGAGGAATTTACCGCGACACTGCAGAAGTTGAAGGATGCCGGCGTCGAGTTCCCGTTGGGCAGCGTCACCGCCGACGGCAACTTCATGTACCGCACCATTTATTCGCTGGTGTGTCAGCAAGGCGGCGAGCTTCTGACGGGCAACGAGTTCCTCGCCGGCGACAATCCCGAAAAGCTGGCGAGGGCGCTAGCGGTTCTGCAAGGGTGGACGAAGGCCGGGCTGCAGTCGACCTACACGGACTATCCCGCAACCGTCGCCCTATTCACCTCGGGCAAGGCCGCAATGATGATCAACGGCGTCTGGGAAGTTCCCACGATGACCGACCTTGCCAAGCAAGGCAAGCTGTTCGACTGGGGCGCCGTCGAGATCCCGGTGATCTTCGACAAGCCCTGCACCTATGCGGACAGCCACTCATTCGCAATCCCGAAGAACAAGGGCAAGGAGATCAGCCCGGAAAAGCGTGCCGCCGTTCTCGAGGTGATCTCATGGATGGACAAGCACTCGCTGTTCTGGGCCACGGCAGGCCACATCCCGGCATACAAGCCAGTCACCGAGACGGCCGAATACAAGGCAATGGAGCCCAACGCGACCTACTCGACGCTGACGGCCAACATGATCTTCGATCCGAAGTCGCCTAAGGCTGGTGTTGCCGGGCCGATCTTCGACATCATGTCCAATTATTTCGTGCCGACCCTCAATGGAGAGATGGAGCCCGGCGAGGCGGTGAAATCCATCAAGGAAGAGCTGAACAGCATGTAGGGCTCAAAGGCTGGGACCGTCCTGTCGAGAGCGGTCCCAGTCATATTTGAGGAAGAGCCATGCTTCGCAACTCCCGCACTGAACGTCTGGTCGCGCTGGTGCTGGTCGCTCCCTTCATGGCGATCTACCTGCTGGCGTTCGTCTATCCGACGGTCCAGATGTTCCGCATCTCCTTCACCGATGCGCCGCTGATCGGCGCGGGTCGGTGGGTTGGTCTCGACAACTACCTGCGGCTCGACAACGACCCGATGTTCCGGCGTGCGGTCTGGAACACCGCTTACTTCGTGCTGATGACGGTAGTCCCCGGAACGCTCATCGCGCTGTTGATCGCGCTTGGCGTGTCGCGCCTCAAGGGCCGGTTCCAGGCGATCGTTCTGGCGCTGTTCTTCCTGCCCTACATCCTGCCAGTGTCCGTAGTCTATCTGATCTGGGACTGGACGCTGAATTTCCAGTTCGGGATCGCGATGCATGCGCTGGACTGGCTGGGAATCCCGCGCGTACCGGTCTTCAAGTCGCGCCTCTGGTTCTTGCCGGCGGTGGCCGGGGTGACGATCTGGTGGACCGCGGGCTTCTCGATCCTCCTCTTCCTCGCCGGACTGCGGTCAATACCGGCGGAGATCTACGAAGCCGCGGCGCTCGACAACTCGACGCGATGGACCACGTTCCGGCGCATCACCTGGCCACTGCTATGGCCGATCACCTCGCTGGTATTAACCATCCAACTCATCCTGCAGCTCAAGATCTTCGATCAGGTCTATCTGTTCTCGATCGGCGGACGGCCGAATGATAACATGGTGCTCGTCTACTACGTCTTCCAGAAGGCCTTCCAGCAGAACCAGGGAGGAAGGGCGGCGGCTGTCGCCGTCACCCTCTTCGTCCTTGTGGTCGTCGTCTCGGTCCTGCAATTCCAACTGCTCCGGTTCGCCGAAAGGCGGCGCCGATGAACGTCATGGCTGCGCAACGCTGGAACTTTTGGGGCGGGATAATCACGGCACTGACGCTCGTCTGGGCCATCCTATGGGCGTTCCCGCTCTATTGGGGTGTGATCTCATCGCTCAAACCGGACGACGAGGTGGTCCGGCCTTACATCGAACTCTGGCCCGAGACGCCGACGCTGGAGAACTACATTGACGCCCTGACCACCACACAGATCGGTGCCTGGTACGTCAATTCGGTGGCGGTCGCGGTCGGCGTAACGGTCATCACCATCTTCATCTCGATGCTGTGCGGCTACGCGATCTCGCAGTTGCGGTTCCCGGGGCGGATCGCGCTATGGTGGCTGATCCTCGCCTCCTTCATGGTGCCAATCTCAGCGCTTATCATCAATCATTTCGTGCTGGTCGCCAACCTTGGCCTGATCAACAGCTGGGCCGGAATCATGTTACCGCAGCTTATCCACCCCGTCATTATCATCGTGTACAAGCAGTTCTTCGATCAGGTTCCGAAGGACTTCCGCGAGGCCGCGGTCATGGACAATGCGTCTGAATTCGGGATCCTCTTCAAGATCTACATGCCGATGAACTGGGGGGTAACGACGGCGCTGTCGATCGTCTGCTTCATCTGGACGTGGAATGCGTTTTTGTGGCCGTTCCTCTCCGTGACCCGCACCGAGATAATGACGATCACCGTCGGCATTACGCAGGTCAATGACGCCTTCGGTGTCTACTACGCGCGCCAGCTGTCGGCAGCCGTACTGGCCGGCCTTCCGGTGGCGCTGGCCTATCTTTTCTTCCAGCGCCGAGTAACCGAAGCGATAACGCTCTCGGCAGGTATCAAGGGCTAAAACGCGTCGCGCAGAACCGGATTCAGACCCGACGGGTTCAGGCCCCGTCAGCGTGCGCGTGCCAGGTCGATCCGTCCGCGGCGAAGAGATGCAGGGCCGTGGTGTCGAACTTCAGCCGAACGGCGTCGCCCGGTTTGACGCTCGAAAGCCCGCGATCTTGTGCCGTCACCTGCGTCCCATCCGCGAGCCGCGCATAGATGAGCGTTCGCTCGCCAAGGCGCTCGACAACGGTGGCCGTGGCGAATGCGTCCCCGCCCTCCGCGACTACAGTCAGCGATTCCGGCCGCACTCCTAGTTCGCGCCAATCCATGTTGACGGGCCCGCCCGGAAGTTCGACGAGCGATCCATCCGTCAAGCGCGCATTGAGCCTGTCGCCTGAGCCCGAAACCGTAACAGGCAGAATGTTCATCGCCGGAGACCCGACGAAGGCCGCGACGAATCGCGACGCCGGACGTGAATAGACCTCGACGGGTTTTCCCATCTGCTCTATCCGGCAATTGTTGAGGATCACAATACGGTCGGCGAGCGTCATCGCTTCCACCTGGTCGTGGGTGACATAGATCATCGTCGACTTCAAACGCTGATGCAATTCGGCGAGCTCGACGCGTGTGCGGGCTCGAAGCGCCGCGTCTAGATTGGAGAGCGGCTCGTCGAACAGGAATGCCTTGGGCTCCTTGACGATCGCCCGCCCGATGGCCACGCGCTGGCGCTGCCCGCCGGAGAGCTGCGACGGCCGCCGGTGGAGCAGCGCTTCGATCTCCAAGATACGCGCAGCCTCAGCGATCCGTTGGCGTATAACATCCGGCGCGACCCGAATGTTCCTTAGCCCAAAGGCCATGTTCTCCGAGACTGTCATATGTGGGTAAAGCGCATAGTTCTGGAAGACCATCGCAACGTTGCGCCTGCCCGGCGCAAGGTTTTCCGAGCGCACCCCGTCGATCGTCAGCGTGCCCTCGTCAATGCTTTCGAGGCCGGCAATCATACGGAGCAGCGTCGTCTTGCCAGAACCGGACGGACCGAGAAATACGACCAGCTCTCCTGGCTCAATGTCCAGGCTCACGTCGCGGATCACCTCGACTGCGCCAAAGTGCTTTGATACGCCCGACAGCGCGATTCCCGTCATGCTTGCGATCCTTCTTTCCTGCATAATTTCGGATAAGTACCCGATGTCAAGGAATGTGGAGCTACGGCGCCTTGGCCAGGGCTCGATCCAGGCGGCGACCGCCACGGCAACGTTCACATGACGGGGATATGGCCGGTTTCCGCCATACAACGGTGGTTGGACGGGCACCTAGTAGACGGCATGGTGCGACCCGTTTCGGACATCCGGCTCCAAGCACCGAATGACAAAAAGGCACGTAAAGGCGAACGTTGATTTCTGCCTTAAGTCGGCTTCAAGCAGTCACCCAGAAATTCGATGAAGCGTTGCGTCATTGCCGAAGCAGGCGCGTTTCGATGGCGGCGAAGACAGAGCGGCGGCGACGATTTCCTCCGCCAGAAGCGCGATGCCTAACGTCGGTGTTGAGCCGGCGTCTCATCGCATCGGATGCAAGGAGACGCGAAGGGCGAGCAGGCGGTCACATTACTCAGGCGTCAGTTCAACTCGATACGCTCTCCCGTTGCCGCCGAGCGTTTCACCGCATCGACTACCCTCAAGGTTTTGAGCCCCTCACGCCCGCTGACAAGCGGCGGTTCGTCTCCGCGGATCACCTTGCAGAATTGCCTGATCTGCAGAACGAGCGGGTCCTCGTCGTCGACCTCGATACGCGTTTGGTCAAAGGGCTCCCACCAACTCCGTTTACCAGGATTGCGCCAGACCTCGAGTGACGGAACAGACAGCGACCCATGCGTTCCTCCGATCAAGTAACAGGATTGCTCGGTTTTGGGGTAAACCGGATTCTCTCCGGTTGTCATCTCCCAGCTCCACGGTGCGACCACCGCGTCCGAAACTGTCGCAGTTCCCAACACTCCGTTCTTGAACTCAATCAGGATCACAGCCGTTTCCTCAACTGCGTTGCCGCGCACCGCGTTGGACTCGCGTGCCTGAACCGCAGCCACATCGCCGAAAAGGTAGCGCAGACTATCAACATCGTGGATGAGATTGAGGAAAACCGGCCCCGCACCGCGCTCACGACGCCACGAGATGTCGAAGTAGTCGTCGGGTTTGAATAGCCAGAACATCGCATTGACAACAAGAACGCGGCCGAGCTTTCCGCTTTCGATGATTTCCTTTCCCTTCTGCATCACCGGATTGTGTCGGCGGTGATGACCGGTCAAAAGAGGAACACCTTTTGCCTCAGCCGCAGCGATCAGCTTTTCCCCGGATATAATGTCGTCGGCGATAGGCTTCTCGATGAGTGCAGGAATGCCGGCTTCAACGGCTTCCAACCCGTTCTGAACGTGAGCCGGGTTGGGCGTAGCCACGATGATCCCATCAGGTAGGTCTGCGGCAATCATTTCTGCGAAGCTTGGAAACCACTTCACGCCGGCTTCCTTGGCAATGGTCTCGCCAGCCGGCGTGGGATCGACCACGGCGCTGAGTTGCGCCGAGGGCTCGGCCAGGACGTGCTGAATATGGCGCCTACCGATGAGGCCTGCCCCAACTACGGCCAGCTTAACCCGTTGGGTCATGGTCACCTCAGCCCTTGCCCGCCGCCTTGATCATTGTCGCCGCGCGTCGGATGGCAAGCTGGTATCCTTCCGTTCCAAGGCCGCAGATCACGCCGTCCGCGCGGTGCGAAACGAACGAATGGTGTCGGAAGCTTTCGCGCTTGTGCACATTGGATATGTGAATCTCGATCACAGGCCCCTCGAATGTGTTCAGAGCGTCGAGGATGGCGAGTGAGGTATGGGTGAAGGCTGCCGGATTGATGACGATGCCTGCACCGTCCTCGCGCGCCTCATGAATCCAATCGATGATCTCGTATTCCCGGTTGCTCTGGTGAAAGCGGATTTCATGGCCGAGTTCGGCTGCCAGCTTGCGGCAGTCCGCCTCTACGTCTGCGAGCGTTTCATGCCCGTAGATATGCGGCTGGCGTTTGCCAAGCAGATTGAGGTTTGGTCCATTGAGAACGTAGATCAGACTCATAGCATAGTGTCCTTCTTGAGCACTCTGTTCTGGTCAGACGAACGCGATTGCTTGAACAGCAAAATCAGGGTCCGACTCGTAGAGATCTGCGCGCAAGCCGAGCTTTCCAGCTTCGAGAGCAGGCGCGGCGATCGTCCGCGCGGCCTCGAGAACGGCAGTGAGAAGCTTCTGCTTGGTTTCTGCAGTACGACCCGGTGCCATCCGCACGATGATTTGGATGAAATGATGATCGACATGCTCATCACCCACGCAGGAGTATGTCGCCTCCCGCGCAAGCGTGCGCACGGCGGAAGGTTTCACAAGGCCGCCATCGCGAACGCAGCGATGCACGGTCAGCGTCAGTCGGTCCATGGCTACATGCTCGCCTGCGCCCCGGCTATAATCGATGATGATATGCGGCATTTGGGATATCCCCATCAAACCGACAGGCGGCATAGGTCCGTAAAGTGAAGGGACATGCGCTCTGCGTCCGGTGCTATCCCGGTGAACAATTCGAAAGCCGCTGCTGCCTGGTAGACGGTCATGCCGCCGCCCCGAAGGGTCCGGCAGCCTTTTCCTTCGGCGAGAGCAAGGAGCTCTGTGACGAGCGGCATATAGACAATGTCGGCCACCCAATGCCGTGGCAGAAGCCATTCCGCATCGATCGGCAAACCAGGATGGCTCTTCATACCTGTCGGCGTCGCGTGGATAAGGCCGTCCGCGGAGCGCAGGGCGCTGCCGACATCCGTCGTGGCACGCGCGCAATCCCTTGAGAACCGATCGTTCAACTGCCGAGCCAAGGTTTCTGCCCGTTTTGAATCCTGGTCAAAGATCGATAATCTCTCAATACCGAGCTTGATGGCGGCATGCGCTACGGCGACACCGGCGCCGCCGGCGCCGGGGTCGCCGTAGCGCATGCCGCCATCAAGCTCGGT
>NZ_RZSC01000179.1:0-9518 GCF_003998155.1 Mesorhizobium sp. M1E.F.Ca.ET.063.01.1.1 | reverse complement strand
CGCTGGAAGCTCTCGACATCCTGTCGAGCGCTACCTCCATCGTCGCCGAGGGCGAGGTGATGCAGCTTGCCGCCGCCAAGAATCTGGAGACCACCGAGGACGAGCATTTCGCCGTCATCAAGGCCAAGACCGCGGCCCTGTTCTCGGCTGCAGCCGAAGTCGGCCCGGTGATCGCGCTAGCCTCCCGCAACGACCGCGCGGCGCTGCGCTCCTACGGCATGAATCTCGGCCTTGCCTTTCAGCTCATCGACGATGCGCTCGACTATGGCGGCTCCAGCAAGGATCTCGGCAAGAATGTCGGCGACGATTTCCGCGAGGGCAAGGTGACGCTGCCGGTGATCCTCGCCTACCGGCGCGGCACCAAGGCCGAGCGCACCTTCTGGAAACGCGCCATCGAGGACAACGTCACCGCCGATGCCGGGCTCGAAAAGGCGATCGGCCTGATGACCCGCCACGGCGCCATCGCCGACACGATCGGCCGCGCGCGTCACTTCGGCGAGATCGCCCGCGACGCGCTGGCGCCGCTGGAGGCGACGCCGCAGAAGTCGGCGCTGATCGACGTCATCGATTTCTGCATCAGCCGCGTCAACTGAGAACCTGTCGGATTTTCGGTGCTTTGCCGATGACCGCTGGAGCGGGGCGCGCCTGTGAATCCCGCCTTGGCCGTCTCGACAAACGGCGGCTCTGCAAATTATCTATAAAATATGGCCAACACAGACGACACGATCGCCGTCCGTATCAGCAAGGAACTGGCTGACCGCATCATCTCTGGCGCGATCGAGCCGGGATCGCGGCTGCGCCAGGACCATGTCGCGGAGGAATTCGGCACCAGCCATGTCCCGGTGCGCGAGGCGTTTCGCCGCCTCGAGGCGCAAGGCCTGGCGATCAGCGAGCCGCGCCGCGGCGTGCGCGTTGCCGCTTTCGATCTCGGCGAGGTGAGGGAAGTGGCCGAGATGCGCGCGGCGCTCGAGGTGCTGGCGCTGCGCCATGCCGCGCCGCATCTGACGCCGGCGATCCTCGACCAGGCCGAGGAGGCGACCAAGGCGGGCGACAAATCCCGCGACGTCCGCTCCTGGGAAGAGGCCAACCGCACCTTCCACCGGCTGATCTTGGCGCCCTGCAACATGCCGCGGCTTCTTTCCACCATCGACGATCTGCATGCCGCGAGCGCCCGCTTCCTGTTCGCGGCCTGGCGCTCCGAATGGGAAACCCGCACCGACCAGGATCATCGGGCGATCTTGAGCGCGCTCAGGCAGGGCAACACGGAAGCAGCTGCCGCCACGCTTGGCCGGCACGTGCAATGGATCGGCCAGAAGCCGGTCAAGACCGCATCCGGCAGGACCCGCGAGGCCTTCGCCATCGTGGGGTAGAGCAATCAGAACAGACCGCGGAAACGGCAACGCTTCCGCGCCTCGGCGCTCTATTTCCGCCAGATGTCGGCTTTGGGCATCCCAAAAGCCTTTGAATGGCCCAGCCTCACTGCTCGTCGATTTGCGATTCCGCGACGGGGCGCTTGCCATCTCTGCAAAAATATGGATTCGATAATAGATCGAGTACAGAAATTATCTATATTTTTGCAGAAACTCAATCCAACCAGGGACATCACCGTGACAAACATCGCCGTTTCGACCCGCAAGCCCCCTTTCAGTCCGCTCCGGCTGGACAGCCGCTCCGTCGCCTGGAAGGTTGGCGCTGTCGTCCTCGGCTCGCTGTTCCTGGCGCTGTCGTCCTATATCGAGGTGCCGATGGTGCCGGTTCCGGTGACCATGCAGACCTTCGCCGTGACGCTGATCGGCGCGCTCTATGGCTGGCGGTTCGGCGCGCTCACCATCGCGGCCTGGCTGGTCGAAGGTGCTGCCGGCTTTCCGGTTCTGGCGGGCGGCGCCGCCGGCGTGCAGCATTTCGTCGGTCCGACCGGCGGTTATCTCTTCTCGTTCCCGGTCGTCGGTGCGGTGGTCGGCTGGCTGGCCGAGCGCGGCTGGAACGGCAATCGGGTGATGCTTGCCTTTGTCGCCATGATCATCGGCAATCTTCTGTGCCTGGTTCTCGGCACGGCCTGGCTTGCCGTCATGATCGGCGCCGAGAAGGCCATCACCTTCGGCTTCCTGCCGTTCGTCGTCGGCGGCTTGCTGAAGTCGGCGCTGGGTGCCGCGACGCTGAACCTCTTCTCCACCTATCGAACCGAACCGCGCGACCCACGCGCGTAAGACGCTATGACCGTCAGGCTGCGCGCCCATCATCTGCTCTGCCTGCTGACCTATGTCGGCAAGGGCTACTCGCCCGCCTTCACCGCCAACTACGACAAGGTGGTGAAGCGGCTAGGCGAGGGCGAGGCGGTCTTGATCGTCCCCGGGCCGGACGACATCTGTGCCCCGATGCTGGACGAGCCCGAGCCGCATTGCCTGCGCGAGAGCGCGGTCGAGCGGGACCGGCTCGCGGCGCACGATGTCGGGGCTCTTCTCGGCCGGACGATCGAGGCCGGCGAGCCGCTGGTGTTGGACGCCTCCAGCCTGGCACGGATGCGGACGGCGTTTTCCTCCGGTCAGACGCGCCAGGCGTGCTCCGGCTGCGAATGGTCCGATCTGTGCGGCGCGGTTGCCGCCGGCGGATTTCACGATACGCGTCTCTAGGAGCCGATATTTCCGCTCCTGCTCCGGACTTCTTGGCTGCGCGGCATCGTTTTTTAAGCCGGATGATCGCATTGTGATTCGCGCCGGATTGAAGCCCGACCCCAAAAAGGCCATGCTTTGTCTGGAAAAGATCGAGTCTGTGGGCGGTCCGCCAAGGGCGGGATCCCGTCTGGCTGAAAGGGGATAAGATGCTGCAAGGACGTGCGCGCTGGCTGACAAGGCTGGCATTTATGACGGGTGTGGCGCTTTCGGTGCTGCCTGCCCATGCCAAGGAAAACGCCCAACCGATCCAGATCACGTCCTTCTCGGGCGCCTATCTCGCTGCTCACATCGCCGAAAGCGACAACGATCTCGACAATGCCATCGCCTACTACAAGCAGGCGCTGGCCTTCGCGCCCAATGACACGGAGCTGCAGCAGAGCCTGATGCTGGCCCTGGTCGCGCAGGGCCGCTTCGAGGAATCGCTGGTCTATGCCGACAAGCTCAAGCAAGTGCCCGATGTCGAGCGCTTCTCGCGCCTGGCGCTTGCCGTCGATTCCTTCCACAAGAAGGACTACACCAAGGCCCAGTACTGGCTGAAGCTGTCGCTCGAATCCGATCTCGATCGGCTGCTCTCCGGCGTCATGGACGGCTGGGCCAAGGAAGGCGCGGGCGATGCCTCCGAAGCGATGGACTCCATCGACAAGCTCAAGGGACCGGACTGGTTTGGCCTGTTCAAGTCGTTCCACCGCGCGCTGATCGCCGACGCCGCCGGTCTTTCCGACAAGGCCGAAGAAATCTACGCCGCCACGCTGGCCGATACCGCCGCCGGTAGCTCCGCGCCCGAGACCTGGATGCGCAACGCGCAGGCCTATGCCTCGTTCCTCGCCCGCAAGGGCGACAAGGCAAAGGCGATCACAGTGCTGAACCAGGCAGAAGCCTTCGCGCCGGGCAAGCTTGAAATCACCACGCTGCGCGACAGGATCAGCAAGGGCGACAAGATCGAGCCCTTGGCCGCCGGCCCGGCGGACGGCGCCTCCGAAATCCTGCTCGATCTCGCCACCGCGCTGAACCGTGGCGGCGGCGAGCCTTTCGTACGGCTCTATCTGCAATACGCGCTGGCGCTGAAGCCGGACAGCGACGCCGCTCTCGTCCAGCTGGCCGCCGTTGCCGAGCAGTTGAAGGACGGCGAGGGCGCAATCGCGCTCTATCGCCGCATTCCGGCTTCCTCGCCGCTGAAGGAGCTCTCGGAACTGCAGCTCGGCCTGAACCTCGCCGACATTGACCGCCACGACGAAGCCATCGCGCACCTCAAGGGCTATGTCGACGCGCATCCGGCCGACATGCGCGGCTATCTCGCGCTCGGCGGTGTCTACTCTTCCAAAGAGGATTTCCGCTCGGCCGCCAATCTCTATGACAAGGCGGTCGATGAGCTGAAGACGCCGACGGCCGCCAACTGGAACATCTTCTACCAGCGCGGCATCGCCTATGAGCGGCTGAAGGAATGGCCGAAGGCCGAGCCCAATTTCCGCAAGGCGCTGGAGCTGCAGCCCGACCAGCCTCAAGTTCTGAATTATCTCGGCTATTCCTGGGTCGACATGAACACGAACCTCAAGGAAGGCCTGGCGATGATCCAGAAGGCCGTGGATCTGCGGCCAAGCGACGGCTACATCGTCGATTCGCTGGGCTGGGCTTATTACCGCCTCGGCCGCTTCGACGACGCCGTCCGCGAAATGGAGCGCGCCGTGTCGCTGAAGCCGGAAGATCCGGTCCTCAACGATCATCTGGGCGATGCCTATTGGCGCGTCGGCCGCAAGCTGGAAGCGACCTTCCAGTGGACCCAGGCGCGCGACCTGAAGCCGGATCCGGACGTGCTCGCGACCCTGCAGCAAAAGCTGCTCAAGGGCCTGCCGCCGATCGAATCCAACACGGCGCAGGAAACCCCGAAGGTCAAGCCGGCCCCGGTGCTGCCGGCTCCGAAAGGCTGAGGGGCAAGACACGAACGGTTTTGGCGGGGCTCTTCGGGCCTCGCTTCTGTTTCGGCGCAGCGTCTGTCGAGATTCAGGTCAGGCCGAGTCGAAAACGGTGGTTTCCGAGAACCGGAGCGGAGCGTACTAAAGTACGTGAGCACCGGCCTACGCCGGCCGTAGCCTCCATTTAACTGCCACGCCACCACGAGTGCTTCGGCCGGCGAAGGCCGGAAGCGGAGGAACCGGCGTTTGCAGGCCGGCATCACCTGAATATCGATAGACGCTAGAACAGCTTCCGATAGACGACGAAGCCGGATTTCTCGCCGATCTTGTCATAGAGTTTCATCGCGGTGTGGTTGGTTTCGTGCGTCAGCCAGTAGACGCGGCCCGCGCCCGCTGCCTTGGCCCCTTCGTAGACGCCTTCGATCAGCGCCCTGCCGATGCCCCGGCCGCGCGCGGCCTGCGAGGTGAAGAGGTCCTGCAGATAGCAGTTCGGCGCGATCGCCGTGGTCGAGCGGTGATAGAGATAGTGGACGAGGCCGAGAAGGGTGCCGTCGCGTTCCGCCACCAGCGCATGCACCGGCTCATAGGCATCGAAAAAGCGCGACCAGGTCATCTGCGTGATCTCGCCAGCAAGCGCGGTTGCGCCCGAGCGGCCGTAGAAGGCGTTATAGCCGTCCCAGAGCGGCAGCCACTGCTCGTAATCCTGCCGGGCGATGGGGCGGACGGTGAGTTGACCTGGCATGGCGGAACCTTTGTCGTTGCGGCTCAGGCGAGCAAACGGCCAGCCTGAGCGGCCGGCAATGGGCCAGCCGCCGGCAAAGCGTTCAACTCTCCATGATGCGGCGCCCTGCCTTGACGCTCGCCGGCCCGGCAACTAGGGAATGCCCAATCCCGCGCTTTCCGAGGCCGCCGTGACCATCGACATTCCTGCCCATATGCATCCCAGCCGCTCCTTCCAGGGGCTGATCCTGACCCTGCACAATTACTGGGCCGACTATGGCTGCGTCATCCTGCAGCCCTACGACATGGAAGTCGGCGCCGGCACCTTCCATCCGGCGACCACCTTGCGCGCGCTCGGTCCGAAGCGCTGGAACGCCGCTTACGTGCAGCCGTCGCGCCGCCCGAAGGACGGCCGCTACGGCGAGAACCCGAACCGGCTGCAGCACTACTATCAGTATCAGGTGATCTTGAAGCCGAATCCGCCGAACCTGCAGGAACTCTATCTCGGCTCGCTCGAGGCGATCGGCGTCGATCTGCTGCTGCACGACATCCGCTTCGTCGAGGACGATTGGGAAAGCCCGACGCTCGGCGCCTGGGGCCTCGGCTGGGAGTGCTGGTGCGACGGCATGGAAGTCTCTCAGTTCACCTATTTCCAGCAGGTCTGCGGCATCGAATGCGCGCCGGTGGCGGGCGAGCTCACCTATGGGCTGGAGCGGCTCGCCATGTATGTGCAGGGCGTCGACAATGTCTACGACTTGAACTTCAACGGCCGCGAAGGTGCGGAAAAGGTCACCTATGGCGACGTCTTCCTGCAGGCCGAGCAGGAATATTCGCGCCACAATTTCGAATTCGCCAACACGGCGATGCTGCTTCGGCATTTCGAGGACGCCGAGACCGAATGCAAGGCGCTGCTTGCCGCAGGCGCGCCCGCGTCGAACGACAATCTGGCGATGCACCGGATGGTCTTCCCGGCCTACGACCAGTGCATCAAGGCAAGCCATGTCTTCAACCTGCTCGACGCGCGCGGCGTGATTTCCGTCACCGAGCGCCAGAGCTACATCCTGCGCGTGCGCAACCTGGCGAAGGCTTGCGGGGAGGCGTTCCTGAAGACGCAGGCGGGCGGTCTGGCGGCTTAACCCAATACGGTTTTTGCGATTTCGGAAGCGGCAGCGATCGGGAACACGCTTTGGCTGCTTACGCTGTCGATCGTGCGAAGTGCTTGTCTGACGCCCGGCATCGAGAACGTGCCATGCATCTGGGCGGCGAAGCAGGCGCTCAGTGCCAGGATCTGCAGGGTTCTCGATGCCGTCTTCATGGTCGTTCAGCCAATAGTTCTCCGCCTGAGCGTAGGTCGCTTCAGCGCCGCGTTCGGTTCATGGGAATTTCTGCTCCAAGGACGGGTGGGCTCGCGCCGTCCCGACAGCGGCGATGAAAATTTCCGGAAACCGGCGCTGGCCAGGGCAAAGCTTGCGGGGTGACAGCGGCCAGCCGAGTTGCTATTTCCCGCGCATTCGTGACACCGGCGCTGACGCGCCGACCCTCCCCATCAAGGGGGGGTGAGGAGCTAATCAATGCCCGACTTGCTTCTGGAACTCCGCTCGGAAGAGATTCCCGCGCGCATGCAGCGCAAGGCTGCCGGCGATCTGAAAAAGATGCTGACCGACGGTCTGGTCGAGGCGGGTCTGACCTACGAGGCGGCGCGCGAATACTGGACACCGCGGCGCCTGGCGCTCGACATCCGGGGGCTGACCGCGCGCTCGAAAGACATTCGCGAGGAGATCAAGGGTCCCTCGACCACGGCGCCCGAGCAGGCCGTGCAGGGTTTTCTGCGCAAGGCCGGCCTTTCATCGATCGCCGAGGCGCATGTCCATTCCGATCCGAAGAAAGGCGACTTTTATGTCGCCCACATTTCGAAGCCGGGCCGGGCGGCGGAAGAGATCATCGCCGAGCTGGTGCCGAGCATCATCAAAAACTTTCCCTGGCCGAAATCGATGCGCTGGGGGCCGGCATCGGCCAAGCCCGGCTCGCTGCGCTGGGTGCGGCCGCTGCAATCGATCGTCTGCACCTTCGGCCCGGAGACCGAAGAGCCGGTAGTGGTCGATTTCGAGATCGACGGCATCCGCTCCGGCAACGCCACCTACGGCCACCGCTTCCACGCGCCGGGCTTGATCACCGTGCGCCGCTTCGAGGACTACGTCGCAAAGCTCGAGGCGGCCAAGGTCGTGCTCGATGCCGACCGGCGCAAGGAGATCATCCTTCACGACGCTCGCAACATCGCCTTCGCCAATGGGCTCGACCTTGTCGAGGATGAGGGTCTGCTCGAGGAAGTCTCCGGCCTGGTCGAATGGCCGGTCGTATTGATGGGCGAATTCGAGGATGATTTCCTCACCATTCCCGCCGAGGTCATCCGCCTCACCATCCGCGCCAACCAGAAGTGTTTTGTGACCCGGCCGCATGGCGCGGCCGAAGACCTCTCCAATCGCTTCGTCCTGGTCGCAAACATCGAGGCGAACGATGGCGGCAAGGAGATCGCATACGGCAACGGCAAGGTGGTCAGGGCGCGCCTCTCCGACGCGCTCTATTTCTGGAAGACCGATCAGGGCGACCTGCCGGACCTCGACCAGTTAAAAGAGTCCGCGGCAAAGTTCGACCTGGATTTGACGAAGCCGCTCGACCAGCGCATGGCGCGGCTCGATCATCTCAACGTGACCTTCCATGCCAAGCTCGGCACCCAGGGCGAGCGGGTCGCGCGGATCAAGCGACTGGCCGAGGAATTGGCGCCGACGGTGGCGCAGTCGATCTCCCCCCTTGAGGGTGAGATGGCCGGCAGGCCAGATGGGGTCGCTTCGGCTGATGCGACGCATTCTGGCCTTTCGAAGAGAGAAGACATTGGTACTCCACGCGAGACGACCCCCTCTGTCGCCTCCGGCGACATCTCCCCCTCAAGGGGGGAGATTACCACGCTTGTCACCCGCGCCGCGGTGCTTGCCAAGGCCGACTTGCCGACGGAGGTGGTCGGCGAGTTCCCTGAACTGCAGGGCGCCATGGGCCGCAAATATGCGTTGCTGCAGGGCGAGCATCCGTCAGTGGCCGCGGCCGCCGAGGAGCACTACAAGCCGCAAGGCCCTTCCGACCGCGTGCCGACCGATCCGGTCTCGGTGGCTGTGGCGCTCGCGGACAAGCTCGACACGCTCACCGGCTTCTGGGCTATCGATGAAAAGCCGACCGGCAGCAAGGACCCGTTCGCGCTGCGGCGCGCGGCACTTGGTGTGGTCAGGATACTGATCGAGAACCGCATTCGCCTGGAGCTGACTTCGATCTTCGCCAAGGCCTTTGCCAACTTCACGGGCGGCGCCGGCCAGATATCCGACCTCCTCGCCTTCTTTCACGACCGCCTGAAGGTCTATCTCCGTGACCAGGGCGCGCGGTACGACCTGATCGACGCCGTCATCACGCCGCAGTCCGACGACCTGCTGCAGATCGTCCGTCGTGTCGAGGCATTGGGCTCCTTCCTCGACAGCGAGGACGGCACGAACCTGCTCGCCGGCACCAAACGCGCCGCCAACATCCTGGCGGCCGAGGAGAAGAAGAAAACGCTGATCGCCGAGACTGTTGAGCCGGCGCTGTTCCGCGAGGACGCGGAAAAGAAGCTGTTTGCCGCGGTGAATCAGGCTGAAAAGGAAGCCGGCCAAGCGATTCAAAACGAAGGTTTTTCCGCCGCCATGCTGGCGCTTAGCGTTTTGCGTGAACCCGTTGATTCATTCTTTGAAGGCGTTCTCGTGAATGATGAGGACCAGGCAGTGCGCGCCAACCGGCTGGCGCTGCTTGCCCGCATCCGCGCCGCCACCGACCAGGTCGCCGATTTTTCAAAAATCGTCGGCTGACGGCCAAAAAGTCGCCGATCCGAAGCTGCCTGCGCCCCATAAGGCGCGGGCGCGCTTCGACAATTTCATGGCCCAAATTTAATGCGCCGGAGCCGGCTTACAGTCATATGACGATGACCTCCGCATGGGAGAACCAATGCATGTCGTCCAGAAGTGTTCAGCGATTCTGGAACAACGACATGCATCGAACAAAGACTTGAAGCGCGTCGCCTGAATTCACTTCAGCGTGACGCGCCTTAAGACGTTCCCCAACCACGGAGGCATGCCATGAATTCCGTTCACGACATCGATTTGACTGAAGAAACCCCGGCCGCCGCCGAGTGTATCGAGCC
>NZ_RZSC01001799.1:0-385 GCF_003998155.1 Mesorhizobium sp. M1E.F.Ca.ET.063.01.1.1 | reverse complement strand
GTCCTGACCGGCGAGACGTTTCCAGTTGTAAAAGCGCCGGGCCGGTCGGCGCCGGGCGCTTCCGTCGCACAGCGCGCCAACGCCGTCTTCGCAGGGACGTCGGTCCGCAGTGGCACCGCGACTGTGCTTGCGGTGGCAACCGGCCAGCGCACCGAGTTCGCGTCAATCGCAGCGGCCCTCGAACGACGTGTCCCGGAGACGGACTTTGCCCGCGGGATCAGGCTTTTTGGCTATCTGATGACGGAGATCATGCTGGCGATTGTCATCCTGGTGTTCTTCGCCAATCTTCTTCTCCATCGGCCGCTGATAGAATCGCTGTTGTTTTCGCTGGCGCTGGCGGTCGGCCTTACGCCAGAACTCCTTCCGGCGATTATCAGCGTGACGC
>NZ_RZSC01001798.1:0-385 GCF_003998155.1 Mesorhizobium sp. M1E.F.Ca.ET.063.01.1.1 | reverse complement strand
GCTTCGCAGTCTCATAGATCACGCCGCGCCGGTGCAAAGGCCATTCATCGAGGAAATCGAAGGCATCCTCAAGGCAGGCTATTTCCTGAATGAGACCTTCCGCGGCCCTCACGAACAAAGGGCTTTCGAATGTTCTCTCGCTCATAGAAACCTCCAATTCTTTGAACGATTTCGGGTTGTTGACGATGGTCGCCCCAACGAACGGCGGCGACCTGCGAAAAATATGTGAAGGTCGATTTCCAGCGTCAAGACCGGATGATCACCGTCGCAAAAATTTCTGGGAACCTAGCTCTCGATAATGGCGCAAGCGAGTTCGCGGGGGTCTTCGTCGAGCGTGCCGATGAGCGCCGACGACTCGCCAAGCGCATCTGCCGGTAGGTAGTCC
>NZ_RZSC01001797.1:0-385 GCF_003998155.1 Mesorhizobium sp. M1E.F.Ca.ET.063.01.1.1 | reverse complement strand
CTTCAAGCAGTTCAACGATACGTTCGGCCACGAAGCCGGCGACCTCGTGCTGAAGCAGGTCGCGGCAACCCTGATCGAGCATGCCCGCGACAGCGATGTCGTGTCGCGCTATGGCGGCGAGGAATTCGCGCTGGTCATGCCGGGGGCATCGCTCGAAGAGGGCGCCCAGCGCGCGGAAACGCTGCGCCAGGCGATCAAGCAGCTGCATCTGGCGCATCGCGGCCGCACGCTCGGCACCGTCACCGCCTCATTCGGCGTCGCCGCCTATCCCGAGCATGGCGCCGGCTGGGCCGAGCTGACCAACGCCGCCGACCACGCCCAATACGACGCCAAGGCGGAAGGCCGTGACCGCGTCGTCGTCGCCAGGAACAATGCGCCCGGCGAG
>NZ_RZSC01001796.1:0-385 GCF_003998155.1 Mesorhizobium sp. M1E.F.Ca.ET.063.01.1.1 | reverse complement strand
AGTTTCTGCTCGGGCATGATCCGCGCGAACACCGTTGCGGTCTTCACGCGCGCCGACAGGGCTGCGTCATCCTGCGCCTTGAGCTCTTCGCCGGTGACGACATCGTTGAAGTCGAGCCCGGCCCCGCGGGCGATAGCTCTGGCTGTCGCGGGATAGTCCCCGGTGATCATGATCACTCTGATGCCGGCGGAGCGGCAATTGCTCACCGCGTCCGGAACCTCCGCTCGCAGAGGATCGGCAAGCCCGACGAGACCCAAGAATTCAAATTCGAATTCAGTCTGCTTGTCCGGCAGTTGATCGCCAGCATGGCTGGAACGCGCGACGCCCAAGACGCGCAGTCCTTCCGTGGCCATGGCGTCCACAACATCCTTGAGCGAAGCGACAC
>NZ_RZSC01001795.1:0-385 GCF_003998155.1 Mesorhizobium sp. M1E.F.Ca.ET.063.01.1.1 | reverse complement strand
GCGATTGCATGCGCGCCAACGGCCAGCTGTCGATGAAGATAGCGGTGGCCGGCAAGGTCGTGCCTGGGCCGATGTTCGCGCCCGGCACCATCACCATGCCGATTCGCGTCGCGGTGATGCACGGCACCGATGTGCTCTACTCGCAGATCCACCAGTACCAGGTCCAGGTCTCCGACCCGTCGGCCGCGACGCAGTTCGTCTTCACCGACCAGAACGTCCTGGTGCCGGAACCGACCGCCAAGGACTACCAGGCCTTTGCCGGATATGACGAAAACACGCCGAAAGCCGCGACCGACAAGGGCAAGCGGAAGAAAAAGGCCGCTCCGGCGACAAACTGAGGTGGGCTGGGGCGGACGCTTCAAGCGTCCGCCGACCATTCCGACAG
>NZ_RZSC01001794.1:0-385 GCF_003998155.1 Mesorhizobium sp. M1E.F.Ca.ET.063.01.1.1 | reverse complement strand
CACATTGGCCTGCACCGGCTGGATCTGGCCGACATTGCCGAGCGGCTGCAGATGGCCGGCCAGGTCGGGACGGCGGCACGCCACCCGGATGCGATAGCCGCGCTTGGCCAGCGCCCGCACGACATGACGGCCGACAAAGCCGGAGCCGCCGAAGACGACGACGAGCTTTGGGATCTGCAGGATTTCGGTCATGGCTGGCTCCGGCGCGCTTTCCCGAGGGTATTGGGCCCAGATACTGGGGCTGGCTGAAGCCGTTTCATAGTCGGTTTCGCGCCAAAGGCAAAGGCCAGGCGGAGCCAATCACGAGCTTGTTTCGGCCCTCGTCAGAACGCCCTGCCGATGCGCGCGTCGACCGATTGGCCGTTGCCGCCGCGAATGACGAAGA
>NZ_RZSC01001793.1:0-385 GCF_003998155.1 Mesorhizobium sp. M1E.F.Ca.ET.063.01.1.1 | reverse complement strand
GCTCGAAGGCCGCGACATATTCGGCATCGCCCAGACCGGTTCGGGCAAGACGGCGGCTTTCGCCCTGCCGATCCTGTCGAAGATCATCGGGCTCGGCACCAAGCGCCGGCCGAAGACGGCGCGCGCGCTGATCCTGGCGCCGACGCGCGAGCTCGCCGTGCAGATCGAGGACACGATCAAGCTGCTCGCCAAGGGCGCGCATATCTCGACCGCGCTCGTGCTCGGCGGTGTCTCCCGCTACAGCCAGGTGAAAAAGGTGGCGCCCGGCGTCGATATCCTGATCGCCACGCCCGGCCGCCTGACCGACCTCGTGCGCGAGGGCGATCTCATCCTTGCCGACACCAAATGGCTGGTGCTCGACGAGGGCGACCGCATGCTCGACATG
>NZ_RZSC01001792.1:0-385 GCF_003998155.1 Mesorhizobium sp. M1E.F.Ca.ET.063.01.1.1 | reverse complement strand
CGCTCTCGCCGCGCCAACCTTGATCCATTGGCACGGCCTGACGCCGCCGTTCGGGCAGGACGGCGTGCCGGATCTGCCGCAGCCGTTGCTGCAGCCGGGCCAAAATCACGACTACAGCTTCCCCGTCGCCGCACCCGGCACTCATTGGATGCACGCCCACACGCTGCAGGAACAGCAACTCCTTGCCGCGCCACTGATCGTCACGGATCCGGCCGATGAGGGCAGGGACGAGCAGCCCGTGGTGGTGCTGTTCCACGACTTCAGCTTCAAGACGCCCGAGGAGTTGCTGGCCGGCCTGACCGGATCGGCGCCCGCATCGGGAACCAATGGCATGGCCGGTCACTCGATGTCGGGCATGTCAGGCATGGACATGCAAGGCATGTCC
>NZ_RZSC01001791.1:0-386 GCF_003998155.1 Mesorhizobium sp. M1E.F.Ca.ET.063.01.1.1 | reverse complement strand
GTTTCATGGCCAACCGCAACAAGTCGACCGCGCCAACCACGACCGGGACGACCAAGCCGGCAAGCCCGTCGACCCCCAAGCGCAAGGGCTCGAACCTGCTTGACGACTGAGGTTGCGCGACCGGCCTCGCTATGACGAACGGCGTCGCGCAAGCGGCGCCGTTTCGTTTTTGTTCTCTTTTTAAGTTCACTCCACTGGTCGTTTTCCTCGAATCGCGTATCGTCCGGCCATGACCATCGGCTTTTTCCGCAGCCTGACCAAACCCAAGCCGGCGCCAGTCGTCGAGCGCGAGCACAGCGTTGCCGGCCGCACCCTGCCGCTCAAGATCGTCGAAAGCCACAGGGCGCGGCGGCTGACGCTGCGCATCGATTCCGGCGGCCAGGGCC
>NZ_RZSC01001790.1:0-387 GCF_003998155.1 Mesorhizobium sp. M1E.F.Ca.ET.063.01.1.1 | reverse complement strand
CCGCCGGACAGCACGATGGCATGGATCGCGGCGATCGAGTTCTGCGGTTCGAGCAGATCGGTCTCACGCGTGCCCGGCGCGCCACCCAGCACCTGGACCCCGGCAACCGCCGGTTCCTCGCACAGCACCACAGTGACGCCGGACTTCAGCCTGGCATCGGCGGCATTGCCGACGCTGATGCCGGCGACATCGGTGATCAGGTTACGCGGTCCGGCGCGGAACATCACTTTGCCTCCAGTGGCACGAAACGCGTGCCGTCGAAGCGGAAGGCGCGGAACGGATTCTGGCTGAGATCGCCCTTCTCGTCGAAGCGGATCGGGCCGATCGCGGTTGCGAAGTCATGGTCGGTCAGGGCCTCGGCGGGCGGCTTGCCGGAGCTTTCCGCAT
>NZ_RZSC01000178.1:0-9538 GCF_003998155.1 Mesorhizobium sp. M1E.F.Ca.ET.063.01.1.1 | reverse complement strand
ATCGAGGGGGCGCTCGCGCGGCTTCGCTGACCGCCGCGTTACAGCGTAAGGACGCGACCCCAGTGAAGGCATACTCCAGTGTCGCCAATCCCGTTTGGTTGGCCCGCCGCAAGCCGGTCTTCCAACCAAAGGCCGAACTCGCCAATTCGCCAGCCAACTCCACTAACGATTGTCTAAATCCGCTACCCAGGGCGGTTCGCTCGGGCTCGCTTGCTTGAGCACGGCACAGACGGGATCGCGAGCATGATGCCGCGGAATGGGAACGCATCATGCTTGGGCACGAGGGCCCGTGCCAACGCGCATCGCGCCAATCGGCGTCGTCACGTCCGAGATTCAGCACCGGCTGCTCGGCGCTTTTACGCTCGCATCATGGGCCGGCATGCCGCTGGCGATCCATGACGCGATGCCGCCGAGGCTGCTAGTTCATGGAAAGCGATAAGCACTAGATTAATGGGCAACCTCGTCGGGACCGAAAAGGGCGCTAAACCGGCTGGCTAGATCGATCCAGGGTGCCGCGTCTCCGCGCTCTGAAGCTATTCGAACGACCGTCGCCAGATAATCGGTAAAAGCCTTCAGTCTGATGGCGCCTTGCTCAGAAAGGTGGTCAATGGCGTCAAGCGGCTGGTGAACGGCAGCCAGCATATGTTGCACCAAAAGCAGTGAGGATGGGCAAGGGCAGTCGCTCTTACTCGCGAGGCGCCTGCACTCGCTGCAAAGCGGCGGAATGTCCTCTAAGGCTAGGTCGCCGGAAAGCCGTTGTATGAGATTGTCAGTGGCGTTCCACAAATTCGCTCGCATGCAGAACGGAATGCAGCGTGACCCCATGTTGGGCTAGCAGCGCCGTAGCTCCCTCGTCGCGGTCCACGAGGCAAGCAGCGTCACCTACAATGCCCCCGGCGCGGCGAACCTCTTCAATCGCCTTCAATATCGACTTGCCGCTTGTGGCAACGTCGTCAACGATCAGGACGACTTTTCCCTCGAGATCTTCTTTGGGCCCAAGACCTTCAATCACGTCCCTTGTGCCATGAGGCTTTGGAGTCTTGCGAACGAAGATCGTGTTTATGGGTTTGTTCATCGCCGAGCTGACAGCTGCCATCGATCCGATTACGGGGACCGCTCCCATTTCAAGGCCGCCGACGTACTCTGCTTTCACTTGCTCAGCGATTTTTAGGAACTCAAGAGCGGCAAGTTGCGCGCCTCGCGCCATCATCATGGTAGGCTTCATATTGAAATAGATGTCGCTCTCTATGCCCGACGAGAGCGTGTAGCGTCCGGATCGAAAAGAGCGCTCACGGACGATTTCGCGGAGTTCGTCCTTGTCGTGTTGGCTGGAATCAACTGGTCTGAATTTTGCCAGTGCCGCCATAGATCAGACCTCGCCCTAGGGAAAAAATTGGGTGCGGCATGCACCTAGTCACTACCGCTATGTGACTTATGCAAGTGTTCGCGGGGTGTGTCAATTAATGTCAATACCGGTGCGACCGTTTCGCGCAGATTTTTCCATTATCGTTATTGGGTGCCTAAAGCGTGATCACGGGTTTCCCTACGGCTGGGTAGCGTTGGCCACCCGCCCTTGCCCGATCTCGGCAGGCACGGCTTTTCTCGATGCGGGCCGTCTCTTTGAGGATTTGGGCGTTTCATCCTCGTCCCCTCGAGTTCCGCCTCGCTCGGCCCCGTTTGCGCCAGCTTCTTAACCAGGTTGCGCATGAGGTGAGCGTTTCGGCCGCCATGTCGGCCCGTGTCGCTCTTGTGATGACGAGTGGGCAAGGCCGCGCTTTTCGTGCAACCTCGTCGTAGAGGCGCGAGAGGTAAAGTTCGAGCCGCCGAGAATTTTTGTCATCAGCACCGCGGCGCAACATTTCGGCTCGCTTCATCTGACGACGGTAGAAAGCAAAGTTCAAGGTAGGTCGTAGTCCACCTCCCTGCCGGCCGAGTCTTTACGGCGATATCGGCGACAGGGGCGAGCGTCTGCCTCTGAGGCAGACGCCGAACAGCAGGCCGAGCCTTACACTGATTTTGGTGACATTGAGTTCGCCGACACCCCTGAGATGGAGCCTATCACGGGCGGGAAGCGCCTTGTGGCAGAACTCGACAAGCGGCGCTACGTTCTGGACGCCGGCGTTGCTGACAGGACATCGAGGCGCCCGAAGGTTTCGATTGCCTGCATCAGCCGCGTTCCACCTGCCTCTCACCCTGGCAACCATTTTTCGTCAATCGATCGATCCCGGACGCCGTTGTTGGACTTCGCTGTGATCAAGATCCGCGGACCACTCTTGCTCCCTCGCGGGCGAACCGCGCTTTCCTTGCCGACCCCGCTCGCGGCTTCGGCGATCACCGCCACCTTGTCGATAAGCCGGCCACCGGCTCCCCGTCGCGCTGGTTCAACAAAATATCATTGTGAAAGTTCATGGTTTCTTCCTTTCCGATGGCGAGGCTCGGCTTCCGCGAGATAGTCGTGGACGACCTTCCCGAGCGCGAGCGTGAGATCGGCGACGAGGTGTACGGCCGAGACTACTTCCAGCACCGGCAGTTCGGCGACGGGGGCAAGCGCATGCGACCAGAGGTTCAGGGCTGCCGGGCCGGTCCAGGCGCCTCTCAGATCGATGTCCTCCAGGTGGTATTCCACGAGTTCGCAGATGCGCGGCGTGCCGTCGACATGCGGGATGATTTTGAGGAGGAAGTTCGGGTCGGCGAGCGAGGCCTTAACGCTCGCAAGGTCCGCGGCCCGGTGCTTGTAGCCCATCGTACCCGTCGCGACGCGGACCGGGCCGTAGTCCAGCGTGCCAACAAGCGTGTCCGTCTCTGTTCGGAGCGTTGGGCTGGCGAGCTTCTTGGGAAAGCCCCACAACTCGCGTCCGCCCGCTGTCGGCGGATGGTCGTCGAGAAACATGCAGTGGGTGTAGCTCCCCATGCGGCCGCAGAAGGAGACAGGGATGACCTGTCCGCTTTCCGTGTAGTCGCCGAAGCCCGTCGAGTCCGGCATGCGAATGAACTCGAATTTGACCAGAGGCTCGCACACCTGAAGCGGCTCCGGCACAAGGTCGCGCAGTTTTTGCGGATCGGTGCGATATGTGATGATCAGATACTCCCGGTTGCTGAAGCGATATGGGCCGGGTGGGTAGGCCGGGCTGGTCAGGGGCATGGCGAAAGCTCTCCCACGGACGGTATCTTGGTGCATGTTTGAAATTCCTTTGTGCTGGCTCAAGTGGGCTTAGATAGGTCTCGATGATGGCGGCGAGGCTCTCCGAGGTGCCTTCGTTAGCCTGGATGCATGGCGTGATCGCGCGTAGCCATTTTGCGCTGGGCCATTGCCTCGGGGCGCACTCATTGTATGGTCGCGGACGCGGTTCCATGGGTCCGGTTGTAGTCGAGAGGCAAGATTCGAGGTAAAGTGATTTTGTTCCTCATTTGAAGGCGCTGCTTCCCGTCTGCTCTCGTGGTAGGAGGAAGTGGAGTGGCGGCCAGCTCCGATTTCGCCTCATGGCGGGGTTTGCGGATCAACGCGCACGCGCCATGCCAAATGAGAATCGTTCGAGGCAAAGCGATAGATCTTGCTCAGCTACGTTACGCCTCCGACGTTGTCGGACATCGGATAGCGCCGAACAGGACCGCTTGCGGATTGGGAGGACGTGTCTTTTGCGCAAGAGGACCTCCGCCCCTCAGGCAAATAGCTCCGACCGGGGCGCTATGCTTCACCACCGTCGGCCCGGGAAGTAACGCTCTTTATGCCGAGGTGTTCTCCCACTGGACGCCGCGCATTCGCCATCATGTGAAAGAGTTCTACTGCTCGACGACCAGAAATTCTCGACCAGCCGGGGCCATGCGGCTAGGGCAAGGAGGCTCTGGGCCCAAAGGCAGGTTGACGTCGTGCGTACCCATTCGGCGCTGGTACGCCCGCAAGGTGAGCTGGACGCGCCCCGCCGGGGGAACGAGACATTTCAAGGGATCTTGCGATATCCGTCGTGTTAGCCTCGCCGTCTTTACCGGTGTGGTTCGAGGCGCTAGTCAGCGTGACGCGCCTTGCATAGTGCCCGATCACCCGAGAACGCCTGTGATCCATCGCGAGGAAATACAGCGGACCTCATTTGCTGGCAGAACGCCTATCCGACCCAAGTACCTTCTAATGGCGGCTGGCTATCCTGCGGCGCAGATTACTGCAGTCGCGCTCGAACGTGGGCAGGTAGCGTCGCTCGACGCCTGGCTGCAGAAGTGGAGGCAGCGAAGGGCATCCGATACATTGGTGCAGCATTACGTGCTGTCGGGGCTCAACGCCGCGCTGATTGAGCCCAATGCCGCCGACTTGCCAGCCGCGTGGTGATTTATGTCCACGAGGCAAGGATCCACACGCGGCGGTGGCGGCACGAGGACCAAGCCGCCCCGCACTTTCGACCCGGCGCCAAAGTGCCACTGCTCGAGGACGCCGGCCAGTCTAATGACAGGCGAGCCATCCAAGCTCTCACCTGTCCTAAAGCGGCTGGCTCAAGAGGGCGAAACCCGACAGCGGCAGAAGACATGTCAGGTCCACGACAATCGGCCGTGTTTGGGCTCGTGGAGAATTTTCAAAGCATTCCCCGCCGCTTACCGGAGCTGAGAGGGGTTGGCACGCCCATTGCTGCTTGATGGGCGGCAACACTGTGAGAGGGCTGAATCGCATGCAAACGCGCAAGACGAGCGATGGCCTCCTGATCCGTGTGTTGCGATTCTGACAGAGAAACCAACTACGCATAAAAGCCACGAAAGGTGTGGGTAGCTTTGGATAAGAACATCATGGAACTGCGTATGGGGTCCCCGGCTCCTCCGATCAAAGTGGAGAACTGGCTGCGTGGCGAGCCCGTCACGAACTTTAAGCCCGGCAAGGTCTACCTCGTTGAATTTTGGGCGACTTGGTGCGGACCATGTGTCGACGCCATGCCCCATTTGATTGAACTGCAGGAGAAATATAAAGACAGCGGATTTGAGATTATCGGAGTCGCAGCTTGCGAACAGGCTGCAACCGCGGACGAGGCGCGGACCAACGTGGATGCCTGGCTGACCGAGAAGTTCCCGAATCTGAATTATCGTATCGGGTTCGATTACATTGGCGAAATGAACAAGCTCTGGATGGATCCCAGCTCTTCGATTGGGATTCCCACCTCGTTCGTGGTCGACCGCGACGGCCACATCGCTTTTATTGGCCACCCGGCGGAACTCGATGACGTTTTGCCGAAAGTCCTTAACGGCAGCTGGCGCAGCAGCTATGAAGCGAAAGCCGCCGATGCAAAGCGCATCGCGCATAACCAACTTGCAGCGCGCGAAATGTCGCTTACCCGGCCGATATACGCCAAACTTACGCCGGCGATGCAGGCCGAGGATTGGACGGCGGCGCTCTTGGCCATCGAAGAAGGCCTCGCCTTGATGCCAGACTCTTATGAGTTCCGGCAGATTCATGCGGATCTTCTGCTTCACAAGCTGCGCGACATCAAGACCGGCATGCCGGTCATGCGAGAATTGGTCGAGGACGCGATCGACAAAACGTCCGAGGCGGTGTCGTGGATGGCCTTGGCCCTCAACCAACTCTTCGATCCCACGATGGACAATTCCCATCTTCCGCGCGCCGAGCGCTTTGCGATGGGCAACGAGCTCTCGGAACAGATACTGACCTTAAATCCCCCACAAGGCGATGGCCCGTTTAAATACCGCCGGTACCTCCCGGTAGCTCAGTATTATTACGAGAGCGGCAACAAAGATCGCGCAATCGAGTTGATCGAGGTGGCACTGAAATCGGTGGACCGTCTGGGGCCAATTCCGGACCACACCAAACAGTACTATCTTACCCCATTGCTCCAAGCACTGGCCAACTACACGGGTGAGCCTGCCTGTCACGCGGATCTTTGTGTGGCTCCGCAAAACAAGGCACCCGAAACTCAAAACGCAGTCGCTTCCTGAGCAAGAATCGCGAAGGGACTGACAATTGGAATTGAACACTGGCCAATCCGCCCATCGAGGCTCGCTTCGCAGCAAGTATGTCGATGCAGCAAGGGCGGGCGGCTTGCGGCAGGGTGGATTTCAATTGCGTTGACCACCGGTCGGATCGCGGCGCAGACGATGTGCGCCGCGAATTCGCGCCGTAGGTCTCGCACTCGTGGACATGTCGAGGTCGGCCACGGGGCACTCTTGGGTGGGGTTGGGCCGCCCAAGCCATTCGTCGGCCACGCAAGTGGGCCCGGAGTGGGCATCGCAGGAAAAGGAAATCGTCCCTCGAAGACGAAGACTGAAATGAGGAACAACGAAATGCCTCATGCACCGGTTGGCCCTGCTGTCAACAAGGACGAAGAAGCCCTTGCTCGCCCGTTCGTCAAATGCCTTCTGCGGCTGATCCGTACTCAGGATTCCTTCGGCTTATGGGAAGGCAATTCGGACGCCGAGCTGCTGGCCGAATTCATCATCACCAAGGAACAGCAATGTGCGACCCCTCTCATCGGCGATCCTGATTCGGACGCGCTGTGGAGGCTCGACATGTTTTACACCGCCGTGGCGCTTGCGATTGAGGAGCGCTCCGGCGTGTCGACGTCGCCAATAATTGGAATGAAACCCCTGGGGGCTTCCGGCGGTTGGTCGTTCTATCGAGATGTCCACCGGTTCGGCTTCGAGACTCTCCGCAAACTGGCTGAGGCCGGTACGAAACTGGTCGACGATGCGACTGCAGTCATTGAAGCCTAGCCCGAGATGGCGCGCATCAAGAAAACCATTGTTCCAGGAAGGATCTATGTCAGACCTAGATAAGATGAGGAAGAAAGTCCGAAAGCTCCAGTTGCGTGCAGCTATTGCCAAGATGGCATTGCAGGACCTTGTCGAGGGTCTGCCGGGCAAGTGGGCCGACATACAGGAAGTCGCCGAGAAAACCCACGCCGTTTATGCCGAGTTGGATGTTGCCAAGAGAGAACTCGCTTCAATGAAGAATTTAGGATGATGCGCACATTCACCACTCGTGACGGCTCCATTTGGATGCCGTCGTACCTGACCTTCATCGATAGCAAGACCTGCATCGGCTGCGGCCGTTGTTTCAAGGTCTGCTCGCGCGATGTCATGCATCTTCACGGCGTCGATGACGCGGGTGAAATCCTCGGCCCCTGCAATGACGAGGATGACGATTTCGACGGCGAGCTCAATCGCATGATCATGGTTGTTGACAATGCCGGCCGCTGCATCGGCTGCGGAGCCTGCGCCCGCGTCTGCCCCAAGAACTGCCAGACGCATGTTGCGGCCGACGAGCTCGCAACATGATCTGGCGAAAAACCAGGAGAACGGCGTTGCACTTCATATCTTTTGTCGGCTCGTGGGGCTGGTCCTGTGCAGCAATGCGTCGATGGTTTACTTCGCTTCGCATTGGACCCATGTGGCAGTCGTCACGACGCTGGCCTGTTCGCTGCTGCTTCAGGCCGGCTATCTCGACACCGTGCTCTTTCTGATCTGGCGGTCTAGCCGCGCTCGTGGAACTCGCCACATGGGCCAGCATGTCAATGGTTCCAGGGAAGCTCGGTATCAGTCGCCTGACTCTGATCAGCTGCGGAATGAAATTTTCAGCTGTGTCCCGGCTTATGGTCGAATGCCCAGCATGTGCTGCTGCTTTGATGCGCGGATGACAGGATCAGTGCTCAGACCCACACCAATTTTGGTCACCCTCTGATGACTGAGTTGATCGTATAGGGAATCTGTGTTCGGCTAAGACGCGACCACATTCGGTTTGTCCTTAGGCCGGGAGATGCGGGTGTTGGGTCGATTAGGCACATAAGAGTCATCGCAGCACGCCGGATGCGGTCTGCTTGTCGCAACGACAAACTCGGTGCTGCAATAAGGATGAACGTTTTCTGCACCCGCTTCGAAAGACGGGTGGCTTTGATCACACACACCCTTGGGCTGACCGGTGCGTAGCCGGTTCAGGTACTTTTTTGCTGGAGAGAGCATGCTGGAAGAATTCGAACGTTATCCGCTCACCTTTGGGCCCACGCCGATCGAGAGGCTCGACCGCCTCGGCAAGCATCTGGGCGACAAGGTGGAAATCTACGCCAAACGCGAGGATTGCAACTCCGGTCTCGCGTTCGGCGGAAACAAGCTGCGCAAGCTCGAATACATTGTGCCCGACGCGATCGCGTCAGATGCCGATACGCTCGTCACAATCGGTGGCGTGCAGTCCAACCATACGCGCATGGTCGCTGCGGTCGCCGCCAAGATCGGCATGAAATGCCTCCTGGTCCAGGAGAGCTGGGTCCCACATGATGATGCCGTCTACGACCGGGTCGGCAATATCCTCTTGAGCCGCATCATGGGGGCAGAGGTGCGCCTGGTTGACGAGGGCTTTGACATCGGCATCCGCCGCAGCTGGGAAAAGGCACTTTATGAGGTCAAGGCAAGGGGCGGCAGGCCCTATGCGATACCGGCCGGCGCCTCTGTCCACAAATACGGCGGCCTGGGCTATGTGGGGTTCGCTGAGGAGGTGCGCGCCCAGGAAAAGCAGCTTGGGTTTGCCTTCGACTATATCGTCGTCTGTACGGTGACTGGTTCAACCCACGGCGGCATGCTCGTCGGGTTCGCCAAGGACGGTCGACAGCGCAACGTGATTGGTATCGATGCCTCCGCCATGCCCGCCAAGACCAAGGCGCAGGTGCTTGGCATCGCCCAAAATACAGCGAAGCTCGTCCACCTCGGAGCGGAAATTGTCGAGGCAGACGTGGTGTTGCTCAAGGACTACGCGTACCCGGGTTATGGCGTTCCATCGGAGGAAACCAAAGAGGCAATCCGTCTGTGCGCGCGGCTCGAGGGCATGATTACCGATCCCGTTTACGAGGGCAAATCGATGCAAGGGATGATAGACCTCGTCCAGAGGGGCTTCTTTCCAGAGGGATCGAGGGTCCTCTACGCACATCTCGGCGGCGCGCCGGCGATCAACGGGTACGGCTACACGTTTCGCAACGGCTGACATTCCGCAGACTACGATTCCGCCGTCCTGCCGTACCGGACGTGCATAACACCGTTCAGCGCTGGGCCGGAAAGGCCGAGGTCAATTTCGCGGAGTCGATGATCTGTAGAACTGTTCATTCGCTCCGCAGAGGGCCGGGGAATCCAATCTCTTCCTATGCCGTTGGCCGTAGAAAGACACGAGGCCGGCGAGTTCGTGCTCAGCTGCCACTCTGTTAGCAAGGGAACGGGATCCAATCCCCCGGAGCAGATGGCGAGAGTTGAGCGAGGACTGCGGTCGGAGCTCCTGCGCTTCCGGGTCTCCGAGGGACGACTTTGCGAACCGAAGGGAGTTTGATGCTTACGTGGCCGGCGTGCGGCAGGTGGGCCAGCGACAGGGCTCCCAGCCGGCCGGAAGCACCGCCTCTTCAATGTGCGTTGACTTCGCTTCCTTTGGCGAAATCTGGGTAACGGCGAGGGCCGGACACTTCCCGGACCCAAATGACCGTCGAGATTCCCGCCCTTCTGGTGCGTTCGCCGTGAGGCGCGACAATGCCCGCGTGTACCTGGGCGCATTCGCCGAAGCTTAGACGTGGTGCATTCC
>NZ_RZSC01001789.1:0-387 GCF_003998155.1 Mesorhizobium sp. M1E.F.Ca.ET.063.01.1.1 | reverse complement strand
ACCCCGTTCCGTGAGGTCCATGCCGTATTCTACGCCGACAAATCCGCTCAAGGGCACGATATAAGTCTTTACGAAGGGAACGTCCTCGTATGTCCGCTTGATGAACTGGGCGCCGGGCGTGTTTTCGATAAACCATGGTTGCCGGCCGAATCCGCCAAACTGCAGTTGGATGATGTGGCCCAGCGTTTTCAATGCCGATAGAGCGTCCTCCCGCATTGTGGAGTAGGTCGCGGGGTTAAAGTGGACCGAGCGGTTGCGCAGCGTCGCAAGCTCCATGAAAGCTATCCCAACATCAGGCAAGAGCACGCCCCAGTCTTCCAGCACGCGCACGGCGAACCGCCAGTCATCGAAAGACTCGCTGCGATAAACACGGCGGTAGTACGGCGA
>NZ_RZSC01001788.1:0-387 GCF_003998155.1 Mesorhizobium sp. M1E.F.Ca.ET.063.01.1.1 | reverse complement strand
TCGCGTAACTGTCCATTAAAATGGTATTGAGCTTTTTGACTATCTCGCCGCGCTTCTCGATATCAGCGGTCTTTCCGAGCTCTGTCACCAGCGCGTCGTAGTTCGTGTCGCAGTAGCGCGGGGTGTTGCTTCCATGCGACTGGCCACAGGTGTAGCTCTCGGCATATGCGCCGGGATCGGAACCGCTAAAGTAGTTGGCCCACATCTGGGCGTCGGCATAAAAGTTACTGTACGTTTCCGGATTGCTCGGATCGCTTCCGAAAAAGACCGAAGCGTCGATGCTCCTCAATTCTACCTCAACGCCTATATCGTGCCACCACTGCTTGATGATCGCCTGGAACTGGTTGCGCACCGGGTTGGTCGTGGTCACCAAAGTGAGCTTTAGCT
>NZ_RZSC01001787.1:0-387 GCF_003998155.1 Mesorhizobium sp. M1E.F.Ca.ET.063.01.1.1 | reverse complement strand
ATTATGGACAAGCTCGGCAGGGAGCGCGGATTGATCTCCTATGCGACATTGTCCGATTACAACGCCAACATGGCTGTGGCCACTGGGGGCGGTGAACGCCCGGTGGACCCTTCGCTGGTGCGAACCGCCGGCGGCACATTCTCCGAGAAGTTGGCGCATTTCCACATACGCAAGATCTTCCGTCCGCGCACCTTTATCTATCTTGGCGCCTGGTCGGCAGTCGGAGCCGCACTGGTTTACTCGCTGCTGACCCGCGAGCGGCTGGAGATCAATGTCCTGCACGACCGCAACCCTCAATTCGTCACTCTTTCCGACGGCTCGATCCGCAACGGCTACACCGTCAAGCTGCTCAACATGATCCCTGAGCCAAGGACCATCGTCCTCACC
>NZ_RZSC01001786.1:0-387 GCF_003998155.1 Mesorhizobium sp. M1E.F.Ca.ET.063.01.1.1 | reverse complement strand
CCGGCAGCCCGGTCGAGGAAAACGAGGTCGCGGCGCAGGAATATTACATGCGCGCCGCCGCCAACTACCGCAACCCGAACGCCCAGTTCGAGATCGGCCAGATGTTCCTGAAGGGCGAGGGCGGTGTGAAGGCCAGCGTCAAGCAGGCCGGACGCTGGCTGCAGCTCGCGGCCGAAAAGGGACATGCCGGCGCGCAGGCGACGCTCGGCAATCTCTTGTTCCAGAGCGGCAAGGTCGTGCGCGGCCTGGCGATGATGACGGCCGCACTTGAGCGGGCTCCGCCGGCCGATCAGCCCTGGATCCGCAGCATGCAGGAAGAAGCCTTCGCCGCCGCCGGCGAGGCGGACCGCCGCACGGCGATTTCACTCGCCGACGACATCCTGACCA
>NZ_RZSC01001785.1:0-388 GCF_003998155.1 Mesorhizobium sp. M1E.F.Ca.ET.063.01.1.1 | reverse complement strand
GGCTCCTCCGATGATGCCAAGGTCTGGACGCTGAAGATTCGCGACGGTGTCGAATTCCACAACGGCAAGACCGTGACCGCCGAGGACGTCGCCGCCACGCTCGAACGTCACTCCGACGAGAAGTCGAAATCCGGCGCTCTCGGCTACATGAAGGGCATCGAGAGCATCAAGGCCAGCGGCAAGGAAGTGGTGCTGACGCTGAAGGAGGCCAATGCCGACCTTCCCTACCTGCTGAGCGACTATCACCTGATCGTCCAGCCGAACGGCGGCAAGGACAAGCCCGATGCCGGCATCTCGGCGGGCCCCTATGTGGTCAAGACCAACGAGCCCGGCGTGCGCCATGTAGGCGAGCGCTTCGCCAACTACTGGCAGGGCGACAAGATGGGCC
>NZ_RZSC01001784.1:0-388 GCF_003998155.1 Mesorhizobium sp. M1E.F.Ca.ET.063.01.1.1 | reverse complement strand
GCCGAATGTGTCGGCCACGGCAGCCGACATGAGCCGGCCGAAGAAGTTGCTGGCGACATTGCCGGTCACATAGGCCGCGAGCGCGCTGGTCGTCTGCCGAGCGGAAAAATGCTCTGCCAGGTAAGCCATCGTCAACGTGAAGGCGGTCGACATGCAGAGGCCTTGCGCTATGCGCAGCAAAGCAAAAACCACGATGCTGTCGGTCTGCGAAAGCAGCGTTGTCGGTATCGCCAGGATGACCAGGCTGATCCAGATGCCGTTGCGGCGATCAATACCGCGTCCGAAGAGCGCGACGGCGATGCCCGCCACCGCCATGCCGAACGTGCTGGCGTTGACGGCGAAGCCCATGGTGGCGCGGCTGACGCCGAATTTCACCACCAGCGAAGGC
>NZ_RZSC01001783.1:0-388 GCF_003998155.1 Mesorhizobium sp. M1E.F.Ca.ET.063.01.1.1 | reverse complement strand
CGCCATCATCGTCCATCACGGCGGCGGCTCCGCCTCGCACGACATCGCGCAATACGGCATCAAGGCGCAGACCGACCGCAAGACGCTGGAAAAGGCGCTCGACACCGTCGGCTCCGTCACTTTCGTCGACGATGTCGTCAACTATATCGCGGCGCTCGTGCGCGCCACGCGCGAGAGCCCCGACCTGGAGGTTGGCGCCAGCCCCCGCGCTGGCGCCATGCTGGCGCGGGCGGCCCGGGCGCGGGCGACGCTCGACGGCCGTTCCTATGTGATCCCCGACGACCTCAAGGCGCTCGCCGTGCCGGCGCTGCGCCACCGCGTCATCCTCTCGCCGGCCGCGCAGATCGACGGGCGGCTGGTGGAGCAGATCGTGTCCGACCTCGTCGAC
>NZ_RZSC01001782.1:0-388 GCF_003998155.1 Mesorhizobium sp. M1E.F.Ca.ET.063.01.1.1 | reverse complement strand
CCATGAACTGGTCGTAGATCTTCTCGTGCACCAGCGCGCGGCTGGGGCACGTGCAGACCTCGCCCTGATTGAGCGCGAACATGACGAAACCCTCGATCGCCTTGTCGAAGAAATCGTCGTCTTCGGCCGTCACGTCCTGGAAGAAGATGTTGGGCGACTTGCCGCCGAGCTCGAGCGTTACCGGAATGAGGTTCTGACTGGCATATTGCGAGATCAGACGACCGGTCGTCGTCTCGCCGGTGAAGGCGATCTTGGCGATGCGGTTCGACGACGCCAGCGGCTTGCCGGCCTCGAGGCCGAAGCCGTTGACGATGTTGAGCACGCCTTCCGGCAGAAGGTCGCCGATAAGGTCGGCCCACAGCATGATCGTCGCCGGAGTCTGCTCGGC
>NZ_RZSC01001781.1:0-388 GCF_003998155.1 Mesorhizobium sp. M1E.F.Ca.ET.063.01.1.1 | reverse complement strand
CTGTTACGGCCTGCAAGTGTCGAAGCCGCACTATGCCGAACTGATCGGACCGATCCCGGCCTACGGCAAGCTGGGCGATGCGGTTGTCGGGCGCGGCTTCGAGGCGCGCGCCGCAAAGGTGGCCTTCTCGCGCAACCTGAAGGTCGACAGATATGGCCAGACCAAAGTGTTCACGACTGGCGGCATCTGGGCGGTGGTGACGGTCGAGTTTGCGGCAAGTGCGCAATCGACGACGGTAGCGGTCGCTTCCTGGCGCGGTCCTACGGGCCTCGCCTATGACCAGACCGAACGGCTGTCCTTTGCCGATGGCCTGCTTCCCGTGGCCATCGATCCCGGCCTGCCGAAAAAGGCGAGGCTGATCTTCGAAGTACGGCCGGACGAGGTGAGC
>NZ_RZSC01001780.1:0-389 GCF_003998155.1 Mesorhizobium sp. M1E.F.Ca.ET.063.01.1.1 | reverse complement strand
ATACTGATGTCTCGCTCGACCCGCGCCTGCTTGCGCCCGGCGACCCCAGGCTGAGAACCTATGAGGGGGTCCTGCCCGGCTTCACCGTGCGCCAATTCCTGCCCGAGCATCAGAAGCCTTGGCTGTCCTGGCTGAGCGCCCAGGGCATCGACTCCAGTGCCGGCCATCCTGACGTCCACCGCCCGGTTGGCGAACCGAGCGACCCCGTGACCAATGCGCCACCAATTTACTCGCAGGACCAGACGCCGACGGCTTTCCTGGCCGGCGAGTTCATCCGCTGGCTGGGCGAGCAGGAGCGTGGCGCGCCCTGGTTCGCGCATCTCTCCTTCATCAGCCCGCACCCGCCCTTCATCGTGCCTGAGCCCTACAACGCCATGTATGATCCGGCC
>NZ_RZSC01000177.1:0-9586 GCF_003998155.1 Mesorhizobium sp. M1E.F.Ca.ET.063.01.1.1 | reverse complement strand
CGTCGAGGATATGTATCTGCGCCTTCACGATGTCGATGCCGGTCACCATCTCGGTGACGGTATGCTCGACTTGGATACGCGGATTGACTTCGATGAAATAGAATTTGCCGGTGTCGGCGTCCTGCAGGAACTCGACCGTGCCGGCGCCGATATAGCTGGTCTCTTGCGCGATCTTCAGCGCGTAGCCGCAGAGTTCCTGGCGCAGTTCCTCGCTGAGATATGGCGCCGGCGCGCGCTCGACGACCTTCTGGTTGCGGCGCTGGATCGAACAGTCGCGCTCGAACAGATGGACGGCGTTGCCATGCGTGTCGCCGAGCACCTGGACCTCGACATGGCGGGCGCGCTCGATCAGCTTCTCGAGATAGACCTCGTCCTTGCCGAAGGCGGCCTTGGCCTCGCGTTTGCCCTCCATCACCTCGCGGGCGAGATCGGCTTCGGCACGGATGGCGCGCATGCCGCGGCCGCCGCCGCCCCACGAGGCCTTCAACATCACCGGATAGCCGATTCCCGCGGCGAGCTTCTTCACCGCTTCCATGTCGTCCGGGAGCGGATCGGTGGCGGGCACGACCGGCACGCCGACCTCGATCGCCAGGTTGCGCGCAGCGACCTTGTTGCCGAGCCGGCGCATCGTCTCCGGCTTCGGCCCGATGAAGGTGATGCCGGCGGCGGCGCATGCCTCGGCGAATTCCGGGCTCTCCGACAGCAGGCCGTAACCCGGATGGATCGCGTCTGCGCCCGACAGTCTGGCGACGCGGATTACCTCGTCGATCGAAAGATAACTTTCGATCGGACCCATATCCTTGGCGAGATGCGGCCCGCGACCGACCTGGTAGCTTTCGTCGGCCTTGAAGCGGTGCAGCGAATATTTGTCCTCTTCCGCCCAGATGGCCACGGTTTTGAGGCCCAGTTCATTGGCCGCGCGGAAGACGCGGATGGCGATTTCGGACCGGTTGGCGACGAGGATCTTCGTGATTGCCAAGGAATGGGCTCCAGCAGCGGAAAGTGAGGTGAAGGGCAATGATTAGCGTGAAAATGCTGCAGCGCAAACAAAATCGCGCGACAACTAAAACGATTTAAATCGCTCGTTTGCGCCAAACGGCCGCTTGTCTCCCGTCCCGCGGTTCAAGGAGCGCTTTGTAGGCGCTCTCGTGAGGATCGGTTGATGGAAAAACACCCGACAACAAAAATGCCCGGCGCTGAGCGCCGGGCATCTCGAAAAGTCGGCTACAGTTTGCCGGCTTATTTCTCGAAGTAGCTGTACTTGCCGTCCTCGCCCTTCTTCCACTCGTAGATGACATAGTCCGGACGGGTGATGTCGCCCTTGGCATCGTAACCGATCTCGCCGATGGCCGTCTTCCACGGACCGCCGGACTTGATCGTGTCGGCAACCTTCTGCGCGTCGTCGGCGGAGCCGACCTTGGCGATGGCCTGCGAGATGATCTGGATGGCGGCATAGGAGTAGAGCGTATAGGCTTCCGGCTCGAAACCGGCGGCGCGGAACTTCTCGACCACTTCCTTGGCGGCCGGATTCTTGCGCGGATCCGGAGCGAAGGTGTTGAGCGTGCCGGCAACGGCATCGCCGGCGATCGAGGCCAGTTCGTTGGAGACGATGCCGTCGCCGGAGAACAGCGGCGCCTTCAGGCCCTGGTCGGCCGACTGACGGATGATCAGGCCGGCTTCGGTGTGCAGGCCGCCCCAGTAGATCAGGGTGACGCCATTTTCCTTCATCTTGGCGATGAGGGCCGAGAAGTCCTTGTCGCCGACATTCACGCCTTCATACATCACTTCCGTGATGCCGCCGGCGTTCAGGTTCTTCTTGGTCTCGTCGGCGAGGCCCTGGCCGTAAGGCGTCTTGTCGTGGATGATGGCGATCTTGGCGTCCTTGAAGTTCTTGGCGATGTAGTCGCCCGCCACCTTGCCCTGCTGGTCATCGCGACCGCAGGTGCGGAAGGTGTTCCACAGGCCGCGCTCGGTGAGCTTCGGATTGGTCGCTGCCGGCGTCATAACCAGGATGCCGTTTTCCGCATAGACTTCCGACGCGGGAATGGTCACGCCCGAGTTGAAGTGGCCGTCGACGAACTTGACGCCGTCGGCGACGAACTTGTTGGCGACCGAGATGCCCTGCTTGGGATCGGAGACGTCGTCACCGATCTCGAGCTTGAGCTGCTGGCCATTGATGCCGCCCGCCGCGTTGATGTCGGCGACCGCCTGTTCCGCGCCCTTCTGCAGCTGCGCGCCGAAAGCGGCGTTCGGACCGGTGATCGGACCGGCGACGCCGATCAGGATGTCGGCCCACGCGCTGCCGCTGAACGCGATGAACGCGGTCAGCGCCACGGCGGACAAGAGTGATTTTTTCATTGAAACGCTCCCATTTACGGAGTGGGCGTGGATGATACTTTCATGCGATGCCCACCCTTATCGCAGAAAGCATAGAATGCCGATTTTCAGGCACTTGTCACGCCGATTCATCCCTGAAACGACGTTAATCATGAACCTCAACCTTTCGGCTTCCAGCTCAATAAGGAAGCTCTTTCGTAGAGCCAATTATACTGAGTGACCATCTGGTTCGTGCGCGTGTACTGATAACCGAGGAAGCCGAATATCATCAGCACAACGGTATCGACGATGTAATAATGCAGCGAGAACATCGTGCCTCCGAACAGGGCATGATGGATGAACCTTACCCCGATGCCGAGGCCAAGCATGTAAATGAACAGGCGGACGTGGGTGCCCCAGGTCTGGGCCACGGCTTTGCCGGTCATCCAAGCCGCCCCGCCGCCGAGCAGGCCCGTGACGAACAAGAAGTGCCAGATCGAGGCTTCTTCGTAGAGAACGCCCTGCATGATTGATGTCTCCCAACCCTAGAGCAATTCCAGGAAAAGTGTGAAACGGTTTTCCGTCCGGAATTGCATCAAAACTGCCCTAGTGATGCCCGCCTTCGAGATATGCGGCGCGCACTTCCGGATTGGCGAGCAGCTCCTTGCCGGTGCCGCTCATCGTCACATTGCCGTTGACCATGACGTAGCCGCGATTGGCGAGCTTGAGCGCGCCGAAAGCGTTCTGCTCGACCAGGAACACGGTCAACCCCTGCGACCTGTTGAGCTCGCGAATGGCGTCGAAGATCTGCTTGACGATCAGCGGCGCCAGACCCAGCGACGGCTCGTCGAGCAGGAGCAGCTTCGGCCTCCCCATCAGCGCGCGCCCGATGGACAGCATTTGCTGCTCGCCGCCCGACAGCGTGCCGCCGCGCTGGTTGATGCGCTCCTTAAGCCTCGGGAACAGCGCGAACACCTTCTCGGCATCCTCGTCAAAATGCTTAAGGTTGTCGATGCTGGCGCCCATCTGCAGGTTTTCCATCACCGTCATGCGCGGGAAGATGCGGCGCCCTTCCGGCGATTGGGCGATGCGCAGCCGCGCGATCTCGTGCGTCGGCATCTGCGTGATGTCGGTGCCGGCGAAGGTGATGGTGCCGGCGCGGGCACGCGGCGCGCCGAAGATGGTCATCATCAGCGTCGACTTGCCGGCGCCGTTGGCGCCGATCAGCGCCACGATCTCACCCTGGTTGACGTTGACGTCGACGCCGTTCAGCGCCCGGATGTTGCCGTAATAGGTCTGCACGCCCTTGATATCGAGCAGCGTTGTGCCGGCCATTATTTACGCCCTCCGCGCGGCTTGGCTGTCGAGGATTTCGCGGCCGGCTTGGCCGGCGAGGTGGACTTTTTGGCCGAGGGCTTCGCCTTCGCTGCGGGCTTTCCGGCCTGCGAGGCCGGCTTGCTTCTTGTTGAGTTCGCGCGCGCATCGACCTGAGCCGCTTTCGAGGCGCCCTTCGAGACCGTGACGCGCTCGCCCTCGTCCGCGTGTTCGACGGTATCGGAAACCGGTCCGGCCATCATAGAAGCGGAATTGCCCGGCCCGTGCGCGGAGTCGGGCCCGGTATCGAGCTGTTCGATGACGTCCTCGTCGCCGACTTCGGTGAGCACTTCTTCCACCTCCTGATCGTCGACGCCGAGATAGGCGGCGATGACGCGCGGGTCGGTCCTGACCGACTGCGGATTGCCGTCGGAGATCTTGCGGCCATATTCCAGCACCACGACATGATCGGAGATCTGCATGACCACCGACATGTCGTGCTCGATCAGCAGGATCGAGGTGCCGGTGTTGTCCTTGATGTCGATCAGGAGCTCGTTGAGCGAGGCCGATTCCTTCGGGTTGAGGCCGGCGGCCGGCTCGTCGAGGCACAGCAGCTCAGGCCCGGTGCACATGGCGCGCGCGATCTCCAGCCGCCGCTGCGCGCCATAGGGCAGGTCGCCGGCCGGATCGTCGGCGCGCTCGACGAGATCGGCCTTCTTCAGCCAGTGCCTGGCGAGCTCGATCGACTCGGCCGAGGCCTGGCGGTAGCTCGGGAAGCCGAACAGGCCGAGGAAGGTGTAGCCCGAGGCCTTCATCAGCTTGTTGTGCTGGGCGACCAAAAGGTTTTCCAGCAGCGTCATGCCCGAGAACAGGCGGATGTTCTGGAAGGTGCGCGCCACATTGGCGCGCGCCGGGATCTCGTGGTTGGGCAGGCGCTCGAGCAGATACGTCGAGCCGTCGCGCTTGTTCAGCGTGATCATGCCCTCGGTGGGCTTGTAGAAGCCGGTGATGCAGTTGAACACCGTCGTCTTGCCGGCACCGTTCGGTCCGATCAGCGCGGTGATCTCGCCGCGCTTGGCTTGGAACGACAGGTCGCCGATGGCGACCAGGCCGCCGAACTTCATCGACAGGTGCTGGACCTGCAGGATGAAATCACTCTGGGAAGCTTGCACGTCCATCAGCCGTGGCCCTCCTTGGTGAAGGAGCCTGAGACCGCTCTTCGTTCCTTGAGGAAGGCGGTCGGCTCACGGCTGCCGACGAAGCCGCGCGGCTTCCACAGCATGACGATGACCATGGCCATGCCGAACAGCAGCATGCGGTAGAGTTCCGGCGTGAAATCGGGGCCGAACACCGCCTTGAGGAAGCCGAGCTCGCGCAGGATCTCGGTGCCGCCGATCATGACCAGCGCCGCCACCGCGATGCCGCCCAGCGAACCCATGCCGCCCAGCACAACGATGGCGAGGATGATCGCCGATTCCAGGAAGACGAAGGATTCAGGGCTGACGAAGCCCTGTCGGGCGGCGAAGAACGAGCCGGCGAAGCCGCCGAACATGGCGCCGGTGGCGAATGCCGTCAGCTTGGTGGTGGTGGTGTTGATGCCGAGCGAGCGGCAGGCGATCTCGTCCTCGCGCAGGGCTTCCCAGGCGCGGCCGACGGGCAACCGGCGAAGCCTGATGGTGACGAAGGCGGTGAAGAAGCACAGGCCCAGGATCAGGTAGTAGAGGAAGATCTTGTAGTAGGCGCCCGACTGGGCGATGTGCAGCACCTTGGCGATATAATTCGGGTCCGAGACGTTGAACGACACCAGGCCGAAGAACGACACCTTCGGAATGCCGGAAACCCCGGCCGAACCGTTGGTGACCTCGCGCCAGTTGATGATCACCAGCCGGATGATCTCGCCAAAGGCGAGCGTCACGATCGCCAGATAGTCGCCGCGCAGCCGCAGCACCGGGAAGCCGAGCATGACGCCCCAGAAGGCGGCCATGGCGCCAGCGGCGGGCAGCAGGATCCAGAACGACAGGCCGAAATGCGTGCCGAGCAGCGCATAGGCATAGGCGCCGACCGCATAGAAGGCGACGTAACCGAGGTCGAGCAGGCCGGCCAGCCCGACGACGATGTTGAGGCCCCAGGCCAGCATCACATAGATCAGGATCTGGATGCCGAAATTGTCGACCCATTTCAGCGAACCCTGAAAGCCGAACGCCAAGACCATCACGACTGGATAGGCGATCAGCACCGCGACGCCAATCTTGTTGAAGTTGCGCCGCACAAAGCCCGGTTCGGCCGCGATGGCTGCGGGCGCCTTGGCCTTTTCCGCCTTGGCCCGCTCCATCGCCGGCTGCGCGTATCCGACATAGAGGAAGCGGCCGACGGCGGTGGCAATGACCACCAGGGCAAGCAGGCCCCAGCGCTGCACCAGGATCAGTTCGTTGGAGATGTTCTGGTCGGTCCTGAGGCCGATGAACAGCACGAACAGGCCGAGCGCGATGGCGCCGGCATAGAGCGCTTCACGGAAAGCGCGTTGGATGGGAGGGACGACGACGTCGCGCTCCGGAGACACGGTAACGGCCATGAGGATCAGACCTTTTCGACTTCAGGCCGGCCCAGGATGCCGGAGGGCAGGAAGATGAGCACGATCGCCAGGATCGAGAAGGCGGCGACGTCCTTGTAGTCGATCGAGAAATAGGCTGACCACATGCTCTCGATGAAGCCGATCAGCAGCCCGCCGAGCACCGCGCCCGGCAGCGAGCCGATGCCGCCGAGCACCGCCGCGGTAAAAGCCTTCACGCCCGGCACGAAGCCGTCGGAGAACACCACCACGCCGTAATACATCAGAAACAGCGTGCCGGCGACTGCGGCAAGGGCCGCGCCCATAATGAAGGTGATGGAGATGGTGCGGTCGACGTCGATGCCGAGCAGCGCCGCCATCTTGCGGTCCTGCTCGCAGGCGCGCTGAGCACGTCCGAGCGCCGTCCTGTTGACGAGATACCAGAAGATGACCAGCAGCACCGCGGTCACCAGAACGATGATGATCTGCTTCAGCGAGACGCTGATGCCGTCGATCGTGTAGACTTGGCTGACCAGCGGCGGGATCGGCTTGTTGCGCGGCCCTTGCGTGACCTGCACGAAGTTGGACAGCGCGATCGACATGCCGATGGCGGTGATCAGCGGCGCCAGCCGGAACGATCCGCGCAACGGCCGGTAGGCCACCTTCTCGATCGTCCAATTGTAGAGGCTGGTGAGCAGCATGCCGACGATCATCATGATCAGAAGCGCCACCACCACAGGCACGGAATAGAACAGCGCGCCGAGGATGAGGAAGACGATGAGGGCCGTGAAGGCGCCGACCATGAAGATGTCGCCATGGGCGAAATTGATCATGCCGATGATGCCGTAGACCATCGTATAGCCGATCGCGATCAGCCCATAGATAGATCCCAGCGTCAGCCCATTGATAAGCTGCTGGACGAAGTACTGCATATTTATGCGGCTCCCCTGGAATGTCGCCTTCGAGGACGCATTCCTTTTCGTATTTCCCCTAGTCGTAAAGTTTCGAGCCCGGATTGCAACGTGATTTTTCAATCGCCGGGCGTGTTTTGGAAGCACGCCACCCGATTGCCCGTTTTTTCGCACCCGGCCCCTGGACTATCGCGGACCCTATCATTGGCACAACGCAATGTCTTTGACGATTCAGCCGTATCATGCGCACCGTTTCGAAGAAATCGCCGTCAAAATAAGTTGATGAGATGATTCCTTGCGTCGACCAACGTGGTCGGTTTTGCAGTCCCGCCCCCTCCGCCGGGTCAGGATTCCGCGAGGTGTGACAGTCATGCGACAGCGAGGCGACACCGCCGACCGCCTCAGTCCCAGATGGTCGATGCGAGAAAAGGCGGCACGCGGTCGAGGGTCCGAAAAACCGCGTTCGGGGCATAGTCGGGCAACGGTTTGCGGCCGGTGCCCCTGTCGATCCAGATGCATCGGAATCCGAGATCGCGGGCGGCCGCGAGATCGAGGTGCGGGCTGGCGCAGATATGCACGATATCGCCGCGATCGAGGCCGAGCGCATTGTGGGCGAAATCGAAGATCTGCTGGGCCGGCTTGTAGGCGCCGGCCTGCTGCGCGGTAATGACGCGGTCGATATGGCCGTCGAGCTGCGCGACATTGCCGGCGATGATGTCGTCGTCGGTGTTGGAGATGATGCAGAGCTTGAATCCCTGCGCTTTCAGCAGGCCGAGCGCGGACACGACTTCGGGGAATGGCGGCATTCGGGAAATGCTGCCGGTCAGCACCTCGATGTCGTCCGGCGCGTAGCTAAGCTTCAGCTCCTCCATCGCCAGGCGCAGCGCTTCGCCGGCCACGGCACAGAAGGATTTATGCGGCCGCTCGGCCTCCAGCGCGTGTTCGTGCTTGTCGTAGACGCGGATCAGTGTCGGGGGCTCAATGTTGGAGCCTGGATGATTGGCAAGGATCGTCTCTACGGCGGCGAGCAAGCCTTCGTCCCACTGGATCAAGGTGCCATAGCAGTCGAAGGTGAGCCACTCGGGTTTGGGGCCGGAAAGCATCGAATGTCCTTTCTCGAAGATCGAAAGAAGGGCGGCCGCCCTTCCTGCTCTCTCAGAACCTCGGCGTGACCGCGCCCTCGGAGGCCGGCGCCAACTGGGCGCCGATCCTTGCGTCGAGCGAATCAGCCGCCGGAAGCCGCTGTCGCGAGAAAGTACCCGCGAAGTTCAGTAAGCAGAACCTCCGGCTCCGTTGAGGCTGTGCTTCTCGGTGCCGTTGAGAGGCGGATTGAAGACGCTGACCAGCACCATGTCGCCTGTGGCGTCCGCACGCAGAAAATGGTCGTCATGGGCATCGAGCACATAGATCGTGCCCGGCTCGATACGATGTATCGTGCCCTCCATGTCCTCGACTTCACCGCTGCCGGAGATGCAGTAGCAGGCTTCCAGATGCCGCCGGTATTGAAGGCGCGATTCACTGCCTGCGCGCACGACGGTGTGGCAGACCGTGAACCCCATGCCGTCCCGCTGGGTCAGCAGCCGGTGGCTGGTGCCGTTGCCCCAATCGACGAAGAAGTCAGTTTTTTCTACATCAGCCAATTGCCTGATGAACATGAGCGCTCTATCTGTGACAGATTGCGGGAAGCGGTTCACGCCTCCGGATCGATAGTTTAAGCGGCTTTTTCTGGTATCTTCACGCGACCGCCAAAACTGACATTCCCGAAAATGTCTCGGTTTGAGCCCGATTTCAAATGACCGATTTTCGCGCAATCCATTAGGAATACTTACAGATGGATTACCTTCCGTTGAATGCCATTCGGGCTTTCGAGGCCGCCGCCCGCCATCTCAGCTTTTCGGCCGCCGGCGAAGAGCTCCATGTGACCCATCCGGCGATCAGCCATCAGATAAGGCGGCTGGAGGAGTGGTTGGGCGTGCCGCTGTTCGATAGGGGGGCTCGCAAGGTTCGTCTGACCGAGGCGGGACTGGCGCTTCAGGCGTCCGCGGGCGCCGCGCTCGCCGAACTCAACGCCGCCTGCCGGCGCATACGAAGGAGCGCCGGCGCGCAGTCGCTGTCAGTAGGCTGCATTCCCTCCATCGCCAGCCGTTGGCTGGTGCCGCGCCTGACGGACTTCACTGCCCGTCATCCTGAGATCGCGATCCGCGTCACCTATGCAAAGGCGGAGGACAGGCTTGACGACGAGGACAACGACATTCTGATCACGCTGGGCGCCGACCCTTCCCCGCATGTGACGAGCCTCAAGCTTTTCTCCCGGATAAGCCGGCCCGCATGCAGCCCGCATTACCTGGCGCGCAAGGGCCGGCTGGGCACACCGGCGGAGATCGCAGCGGCGGACCTGCTGCATGACGAGACACCGTTGGGCTGGCGGGATTGGTTTTCCCGGGCGGGCATGGCAGGCACGAGCCTCGGCAACGGGCCTGTTTTTGCCGACTTCAAC
>NZ_RZSC01001779.1:0-389 GCF_003998155.1 Mesorhizobium sp. M1E.F.Ca.ET.063.01.1.1 | reverse complement strand
GTTTCGGCTGAAGTGGTTTCAGCTAGAGTTCCGGCATGAACATCCTGATTCTCGGTGCGACCGGCTTCATCGGGTCCGCCGTCACAAGAAGACTTGCGGAGGAAGGCCACCAGGTCACTGGGCTTGGACGCGAGCCGGCGCGCGCGGCGCTGAAGATGCCGCAGGTGCGCTGGCTGAAGGCCGACCTCGCCGGCATGACGCGGAGCGTGGACTGGCAGACCGCGCTGGATGGCCAGCGGGCCGTGGTCAATTGCGCCGGCGCCCTGCAGGACGGGCTCGCCGATGACCTGACGGCCACCCAGGAAAAAGCGATGCTCGCTCTCTATGAGGCCGCGCGCGACCGGGAATTGCTGATCGTCCAGATCTCGGCGGACACAGCGGGAACCGGC
>NZ_RZSC01001778.1:0-389 GCF_003998155.1 Mesorhizobium sp. M1E.F.Ca.ET.063.01.1.1 | reverse complement strand
AGATCAGCGGATGGCCGGCATCCAGCGCGCGGCCGACTTCGCTTTCGATCCGCTCCCACGGATCGCCGGGCTGCGTGAAATCGACGTCGCCGTGATCGATGAAGCGGTCGCTGAGGTCAAAGCCGGTTTCCGACCATGAACTGTAGGCATCGCTGGCGAGTTCGCGCCGGATCAGCGGCGGCGCTTCGGCCGCACCGCGCAGCCAGGACGAATTCCCGTCATGCGGAATGCCCAGAAGCGATATCTTGCTCACGACATCCTCCCTCGTCGCAACAGACAGGGCGTCTCTATAGACGCGGGAGCTGGCGGCCGCGACGGCAAGCGCTTGGTCCAGATCGCGGGATCAAACGCCAAGCTCTTGCGGCTTGCGCAGCCATACCTTGTTGTCG
>NZ_RZSC01001777.1:0-389 GCF_003998155.1 Mesorhizobium sp. M1E.F.Ca.ET.063.01.1.1 | reverse complement strand
TGCATGGCGCGCCCTTGAGGGGTTTTCACTTGATGCCTCTCGATCACAAGCCGCTAGGTGCCGACGGCGTCACTTGAAGAGTGGTAAACGTTTACAGATAACTGTCAATGGGTCTCGGACGATACGAGGCCGGCTCGATCAAAAGATACCGTTGCCGCGAGCAGGTCGGAGGCGACAGCCACTTACTTGAAGAAACAGCGGTCGAGTGTAAGGGGTCTCCGCAGTTCAGAAGCGATTGGCGACGCGGACGAAAGCCGTTCCGGCAAGCAGGAACATCCCGGCCAGCAGCAAGTAAATGTTGGCTAAGGAGGTTGCCTCGGCGAGGGTGCCGAAGCTGGGTGCCGCGGCCAGGGCGACTATGTAACCCGTCGCGAAGACGACCACTATGT
>NZ_RZSC01001776.1:0-389 GCF_003998155.1 Mesorhizobium sp. M1E.F.Ca.ET.063.01.1.1 | reverse complement strand
CGCCCGGCCCGGTCTCGACCACCCTCGCCGGCATGAAGTTCATCTTCGGCGAGCCGATGAAGCCGGCGACGAAGCGGTTGGCCGGGTCGTCATAGAGATCTAGCGGGGCGCCGATCTGCTCGACATTGCCGGCCTTGAGCACGACGATCCGGTCGGCCAGCGTCATCGCTTCGGTCTGGTCGTGCGTCACATAGATCATGGTGACGCCGAGTTCCTTGTGCAGCCGGGAGATCTCGACCCGCATCTGGACGCGCAGTTCCGCATCGAGATTGCTGAGCGGCTCGTCGAACAGGAAAACTTGCGGCTCGCGCACGATGGCGCGGCCGATGGCAACGCGCTGGCGCTGGCCGCCCGACAATTGCTTCGGCCGCCGGTGCATCAGCTCGGCG
>NZ_RZSC01001775.1:0-390 GCF_003998155.1 Mesorhizobium sp. M1E.F.Ca.ET.063.01.1.1 | reverse complement strand
GCTCTCAGGTGAGCCGGGCATAGGAAAATCGCGCCTCACTGTCACCTTGCAGGAGCGGATCCAGAATGAGCCGCGCACCTACTTGCGCTATTTCTGCTCAGCGCACCACCAAGACAGCGCGCTCCATCCGATCATTGCGCAGCTCGGACGCGCAGCTGGGTTCGAGCGCGACGACATGTCGGGGAAGCTGGATAAGCTTGCGGCCCTGCTTGCCCCGGCCTCGTCGGAGGACTTGGCGCTGCTGGCCGAGCTGCTGTCGTTGCCGACCGAAGGTCGCTTTCCGCCTGTCCAGCTGACACCCCAACGTAAGAAGGAAAAGACCTTCGAGGCGCTGCTTCGGCACCTCCAAGGCTTGGCGCGACAAGGTCCGCTGCTGATGCTCTTCGAGGA
>NZ_RZSC01001774.1:0-390 GCF_003998155.1 Mesorhizobium sp. M1E.F.Ca.ET.063.01.1.1 | reverse complement strand
CTGATCCGTTCAGCCAACAACCCGGCTATGGTGGCGTGCTGGCTGGCCGCTACCAAGGCAGGCGCGGTCGTGGTCAACACCATGCCGATGCTGCGATCAGGCGAACTGTCGCAGATCGTGGACAAGGCCAAGATCACGCTTGCGCTATGCGACACGCGGCTGATGGACGAGATGGTGGCTTGCGCCAAGGACAGCCGCTTCCTCAAGCAGGTCGTCGGCTTCGATGGCACGGCCAATCACGACGCAGAGCTCGACCGCGCGGCCCTCGACAAGCCGGTCGTATTCGATGCCGTGGAGACCGGTCGCGACGACGTGGCCCTGCTTGGGTTCACGTCGGGCACCACCGGCTCGCCAAAGGCGACGATGCATTTTCATCGGGACCTGCTGATC
>NZ_RZSC01001773.1:0-390 GCF_003998155.1 Mesorhizobium sp. M1E.F.Ca.ET.063.01.1.1 | reverse complement strand
CCCTACCCAGCCGGCCATTGGCCTGCGCCGCGACCGCCTTGTCCTGGCTGCGCACGGCAAAAGCGTCCTGGTCGGCTCTGCTGACGGAAAAATCTTCTGCGACGTTCTCGCCGGTCTCCGGCATGGAATCGACGCCGTATTGCTTCTTCATCAGCGGATTGACGAAGCGCCAGCCGATGGTGGTGTCGTAAATCTCGGCATTGCGCGAAAAGGCCGTGTCGGCCTTCGGCATGACGAAGGGTGCGCGGCTCATCGATTCCACACCACCGGCGATCATCAGCTCGGCCTCGCCTGATTTGATGGCGCGCGCGGCGATGGTGACGGCATCCATGCCGGAGCCGCACAGCCGGTTGACGGTCGAAGCCGGAACGTCCTGCGGGAGGCCGGAAA
>NZ_RZSC01001772.1:0-390 GCF_003998155.1 Mesorhizobium sp. M1E.F.Ca.ET.063.01.1.1 | reverse complement strand
GCATATGATCGTCCCACGTGCTGAGATCCGTACTCGTGATGGCGATATCGCTGGCTTTCGTCACGCCGTCACTTAGCAATGCGCGCGCCCAGCGCAGTGCCTCCACCACCTCCGCCCGCGGGTCGGCACAGACCTCGCAGATCATTGGACGATCTATCGAAAGGGGTGGTGATAGCATCTTTCCTGGAAACCAGGATCGGTCGCACCTGCCTGGAGCGTCCCATGTTGTTTCGACAACCGAGGCTAAGGCCCCGATCAATGGCCGCCACAACGGATCGACTGAAACGAGGCGATGAAGATGGATAGCGCCAGTCACGGCGCGCGCATGAGTAACGCGCGACAGCGCACGATCGCGCAAATCTCTCGGTAGCAGCTGACCTTCCGCAAGAC
>NZ_RZSC01001771.1:0-390 GCF_003998155.1 Mesorhizobium sp. M1E.F.Ca.ET.063.01.1.1 | reverse complement strand
CAGCGACCCGGCCGATCGGCAAGGTCGTGCTAACGGTCTGACCAAAGCATGTCTCCCGAAAGTGGGAGCCGGTTTCGGGACAAAGACATGCGTAAAATCAAAAACCTAGAGCGCACGGAGCGAATCTGAAAGATCGCGAGGCGCTTTAGTGCCGGTATTGCTGGATTCGCGTCGTGCGCAGCCCGGCAAGGCCATATTCGTCGATCGACGCCTGCCAGGAGAGAAATTCCTCGGTGGTGAGCTTGTAGCGCTGGCAGGCTTCCTCAAGACTGAGCAGTCCGCCGCGCACCGCCGCGACCACTTCCGCCTTGCGCCGGATAACCCAGCGCCGCGTGTTCGTCGGCGGCAGGTCGGCTATCGTTAGCGGGCTGCCGTCGGGCCCTATAACAT
>NZ_RZSC01001770.1:0-391 GCF_003998155.1 Mesorhizobium sp. M1E.F.Ca.ET.063.01.1.1 | reverse complement strand
CCGCATTTCCGGGCTGACCGAGGCCGACAAGCGGGCGGTGCTGGCGACGCGCGTCGCCGGCGTCATCGATAAGCTGCCGGTCAAGCAGGGCCAGCGCGTCAAGACCGGCGACCTGGTGCTGATGCTGGCGGCCGAGGAGAAGATCTCCAACGTCGACAACGCCAGGCAGCTTCTGGTGCAGCGCAAGGCCGAGCTCGATGCCGCCGAGCGGCTGGCCAAGACCGGCAACCTGCCCAAGCTGCAGCTCGACACCGCCCGCTCGAACCTGACGGCGGCGCAGTCGATGCTGGAGACCGCGCAGGCCGAACTCGACCGCAACGAAGTGAAGGCGCCGTTCGACGGCGTCATCGACCGGGTGCCGGTCGATGACGCCGTCGAACGGCGCCTTCAC
>NZ_RZSC01000176.1:0-9607 GCF_003998155.1 Mesorhizobium sp. M1E.F.Ca.ET.063.01.1.1 | reverse complement strand
CTCCGGCAACGGCTCGGCGCATCGCGCAACCCGGTTGGCGCTCAGGCCAGGCCCTTCGCTAGCTCCAACGCCTGCCGTTCGAAGAGGCGGCGGTAAATGCCACCATCGAGATCGATCAGCGCGGCATGATCGCCGTCCTCCATGATGCGGCCACGATCGAATACGAGCAGCCGATCGAGCGAGCGGACTGTCGACAGCCGGTGTGCGATGACGAGTGTCGTTCGACCCACCATCAACCGATCCACCGCTTGTTGAATGAGCACCTCGGATTCCGAATCGAGGCTCGATGTGGCCTCATCCAGAATAAGGATCGGCGCGTTCGCGAGGAAGGCGCGCGCGATCGCCACGCGCTGGCGCTCGCCGCCGGAGAGCTTCAAACCCCTTTCGCCGACCAATGTCCCATAGCCCTTCGGCAGGGGCGCGATGAAGTCGTGCGCACTGGCCAGCCGTGCCGCTTGCTCGATCTCGGCCTGGCTCGCGCCAGGCCGGCCATAGGCGATGTTCTCGGCAAGCGACCTGTGAAACAGGATAGGCTCCTGCTGCACTATCGCGATCTGCGAACGGAGCGACTCTTGGGTTACTTCGGAGACGTCCTGGCCGTCTATCAGGATCCTGCCGCCGCTCAGGTCGTAGAGTCTCTGGATGAGCTTCACGAATGTTGTCTTGCCGGAACCGGAAGGTCCAACCAACCCAACCCTTTCGCCAGCTTCAATCGACAGCGAACATTCGCTATAGAGCGGCAGGGGATGGTTGGCGTAGCGGAAGTGGACGTTCTCGAAATCGATACGGCCCTTCGTGATCCGGATCGGCTTGGCCTCTGGACGATCGGCAACATCCAGCTGCTGATTGTGGATGGCCACCAGTTCTTCCATATCATTAACCGAGCGCTGCACGTTGCGTACATGCATGCCGGCATCACGCAGATAGCCCTGCAGGACGATGAAGGACGTGAGAACATATGCTATCTCGCCCGGCGTTGCCTGTCCATGCGACCACAGAAGCAGGGCATATCCGACCACCGCCACCCTGAGCGCAACCAAAGTGACGCCTTGGGTTGAGTCGATGATCGTTCCGCGCACCCAACTCCGGCGCGCGCGGTGCCGCCATTTGGTCATGATATTTGCAAGCCGCTCGTCTTCGCGGATCTCTGCGCCGAAGCCCTTGACCACAGCGTTGCAACTGACGGCGTCCGCAAGCGCGCCGCCGAGCCTTGTGTCCCATCGGTTGGCAAGGCTCGCCGCCGGCGCGACATAGCTGAGCGACAGCGAAATCGAAAAGGCAAGGTAGACCAGAGAGCCGCAAGCAAAGATCACGCCCATGGCCAGCCAGTGCCAGCCGAGCAGCGCCGTCGAACCTACCAAGATGATAAAGGACGGGAACAGAGTGCCCAGTATTGTGGTGTTTAGGAGGTCGAGCGCCCACATGCCGCGCGTTATCTTGCGCACTGTCGAGCCGGCGAAGCTGTTCGCATGCCAGTCTGTCGAAAAGCGCTGCACATGATGGAACGCTTCGGTCGCGACATCGGAAATCATTTTCAACACCAGGTCGTTCAGGCCAATGAAGGCGACGTGGCGCATGGCAATGGCACCGAGTGCCAATGCAATCGGTACAGAGAAGGCTGCAAGGGCCGAATGCCAGGCTGGTGCTGCCACAGCAGCGCCACCTGCAACAGCATCGATGAGACGACCTGAATAGACCGGCATCAGCACGTCAGCCAGCGTGGAGGCAAGCATCGCAGCCATGATGATCGCGAGCCGCACCGGCTGCCGGCTCCAGTGGCGGACAGTGAAGGCGAGTACGTCGCGACCAGTGGCGCCGCGTCCATGGACGGGGAAACGTTTCATAGTTTCCAAGCGGGCGCATCAACACGCTCGGTCCCAAAGAAGTTAAATGACAAAACTGGAATTTTGGACCTCCCCCACAACAGCATCAATTTTGGCGGGCAGCTCCTGCCGCCTCACGACGGTGAGGTTCAAAAGTCGTGCCAACTGAGCGGGAACAGCCGAAGGACAAATTCAGCAGGTTACCGAGCCTGGAGAAAGTCAGCCGCGATCCAGTCGAATACGATTGCTATGGCCAACTCGGGGAAGATTGGAAAAGAAGGGCCGATGTATCGATTGAATGTCGAACTTGTTCTTTCTCTACCCAATAAGCGGAGCGTGTGCCGGTAAACACGTGGTGCATCACGTTGCCTCGATCAAATAAGTACAATTGCAACGCAGCTTTCTCAAGTGCTCGGGGCTTAGGTGCTGACTTCAAAAACGCGCCGCGAATACTTTCCTGCCCATATTCCCTCAATCGAATGCTCGACTGTCGGATTGTGCGCTCCCCGACACAGTGCTGTTCGGTTCGCCTCCTGGGTACCTTGCTCCAGTCGGTTTACAACCTGAAGAAAGCTCCGCTCGCAAGGTGGCACGACTCTTGAGGGTACGTCTTTAGGTGGCGGAAGAAACTCCGGCTGTCGATTCCGCGCACTACGCATGTTGCGATGCTGGTGTGCACCAATGAGAAAGCAACTGAAGGAGAGATCGTGGAACTCCCGCGGATTGAGCTCGAGTTAGGTCTATTCCTCAACATGACTGATGATATCGCTCAATCCGAACAGTTGTTCGAACTGTTGTCCGCGTTTGCGCTGAAGTTCGATTGCCCGTGGATTGCCTATGGCCCGCTCGCATCAAAACAGAGGGTTTTCAAGCCGAACCGACAGGATTCTGTGGTGATGTGGAATTATCCTGCTGAATGGCAGGAGCGCTACTCGAGAATGGGCTATGCCAAAATAGACCCACTCATCAAGAAAGGTCGAAAGGAGGCAGGGGCCTTTCGATGGAGCGAGGTGTATACCGATGAAAGCATAACTGAAGATGGACGCCGCGTCTTGGACGAAGCAGCAACATTCGGCTTGAGGTCAGGCGTTACCGTCCCATTACATGGCCCTGCTGACAGCTTTAGGTTTATGAGTTTTGCTCAATCCTCGGACTGCGAATTGCAAAATAGAGCGATCACCTACCTGCAAATGGCCGCGCTACGGTTTCATCTGAGGGTTTTGAAGCTCGGCACTCCGACTGAACCGGAGCAAATTTATAAGCTCTCTGCGAGAGAAATAGAGTGCATTTATTGGGTGTCGAAAGGAAAATCGTCATGGGAAATAGGAACTATTTTAGGCAGATCACGAAATACGATAGATTTCCATTTAAAAAATGTAATGCGGAAGTTGGATGCGACCAGCAGAACGGTAGCTGTTGTAAAAGCTTTGGAACTTGGGATTATCGAACGGCAGTAGGTTGCGCAGCTAGTTCTCCGCCCGTAGTAGCGCGAGTGATAGCCGAGACGCTCCGGCGTGCGCTCGCTCTTCGAAGCATCCAGCGCATCGTCCATCTCGGCCTCGAGCACCTCCTGCATGACCGCGCGGATCACCTCGTTCAATCTATCCGGGTTCCAAAGCAGAATGTCTTTGACGGCAGCGCTGGCGGTCTTACTTTCTGTCTTGATCATGGCGGCGTTCCTTCCAGGGAATCGGTGACGTTGAACACCACCCTGTCATGACCGCCCACTCTCAGCGAATTTGCAGAACTCAGCACGCCATTCCGTCTTAAGCGACTGACGCATGAGTGATGTGTGTCCAAATCTGACAGCCGTCAGAAAACATGTCGGGTTCAAAACAGCGGAGCGTCTTGGGCCTGTCGGGCTTTTCGAAGCCCATCACGCAGTAACTGCGCGCCAGGCGCACTGGCACGGCCTTTGCTGGTCGAGGTGCGGCAATATAGGTTGAGGGTTGACCCGCATGAGAACACGGAACTCGCTCGATGAAGGGGTGATCGACCTCATCCAGAAAGCTTCTTTCCGGCGGGTTCGAGGGTGCTGTGCGCGCATCTCGGCGATGGGCCAGCGATCACCGGTTGAGGCTACATCTCCGGAGCGAGTGATGCCTCGAAAGATGCAATGCTGTCTCTGGTCCGACGCGCTCGAAGTTTGTGAGGAGTCGGCCCGGCAAATCGGCGAACCGGGCGGCTTAGGCTGCCAAAAGGGTAGATGGCCGCGTTGCCTCAGTAGATCAGCAGGCGGTGCCAGAAAGCCAAAGGCACACCATCGTGGCGCTTCGACGTAAGTAGATGGGAGTCGTCACCAGTGATTTTGCCGGAACTTCGCTTAGCAAACACAGCCGGCAGGGTTTTGGAGATAACGACGACCACGGGATGTGTCGTAGGATGTTCATATTGTCCCCAGGACAAGTTCGCGGTCCGGCAAAGAAAAGTGTCTCATGCGAGTCATCTGGGTCTTGAAGATTTCAAGCGGTGTCTAGCCCGCGTACCGGCTTCCGTCGACATTGGTTTTGCGGGATACTCCGAACCTTGGCTCAATCCGGACTGCACCGAAATGGTGGAGCACGCCTTCGCCAAAGGCCATGGCATCAGGATTTTTACGACGCTGGTGGGAATGAACGGGCAGGACCTGCAACGATTGCAAGCCTTGCGCTTGGGCGTATTCGTGGTTCATGTTTTCGATGATGGCACCTACATGAACAGCCGCCTGGTCGGAGACAAGTATCGCGATCTGGTTCGTCAACTCGTCGACGCGGATATCCCCTTGATCCGGTTCGTGGCTTTGGGCGAGCCCCACCCAGATATAGCCGACATTATTCCTACCGAAGCACTGATAAAAGCGCGGCCCATGAGCAGTAGGGGTGGAAGCGTCGACCCTAAGATCGTTGCACCACGCCAGCCAGTGGTCGGAGCCCTAACCTGCGTGGACGAACGACAGTATCGGAATGTTCTTCTTCCAAACAGCGACGTTACCCTGTGCTCCATGGATTTTGAACGGCGTCACGTATTGGGCAACCTTCTATATGAGGGTTACTCCGCTCTGTTTGAAAAGCCAGTTTTTCGCGAAATCGTCGATCGGATGAATGGAGCGGATGGTTTTCTGCTTTGCAGGATGTGTGAATTCGCCGACCCTAACGACCGGACCTGAGTGGATGCCGGCCGAGAGGGCGTGCCTGGCAATGTGGATGGCCCCCACGACAAATGCACCTGCCCGCGACGCCATCCGTGTTTTCGCCTGACGCGAGCATGATCCCGTAGGCGCGGCAGTCGGCCTCGAGCATTTCGGAGACGAGCTCATCGAAAGTGGTCTTCGCCTTCCAACCGAGCTTGCTGGCTGCCTTGGAGGCATCGCCGATCAGCAGGTCAACCTCGGTCGGACGGAAATAGCGTTTGTCGATACCGATGAGCGCTTGATTGCTTATGCATCACGGCCCACCTCGTCAACGCCTTCCCCCTCCCAGACGATCTCCTTTTCGACTCGCCTGAAGGCAGCAGCCCCAGCTGCGGCCGGGGATGGTTGCCATAGCGGAAAGTGGACGTTCTCGAAATCGATGCGGCCCTTCGCCAGCGCGTCTCCCGGTTGCTTCCGCCTGGCCCTACGAACGGGCTTTTCCGTCAAGGGCGCCCACGGCGGCTCCGCCCTCTTGATCCGGCGCCTCGGGCCAATCATCTCGCGCAAGAGATCGGAATCCGCAGTCTTCTCCAAGAGAGCGCGGCTTTCACTGTGTCATCGGTCATCAAATAGTTTTCTGAATCAGGTTGGTGTCCGCAGCCCGAGGTTGAACGGCGAATATTAATGACCGCCGCGAAGCCGCTCGCTCGCTACGGCGCTATTGAGGGGGCGCGCTCGCGAGCGGCTTCGCTGCCGCCGAGCTACACAACCTCTGGCGACGCGACCCTGCTAATCGTCCTTGGACTCATTCATTGTCCGGAGTCGCTGTGGGTAGGCGATGGGTGGGTACGTCAACTACCCGATCTCGTAGTATCGGTGCTTTCGCGGAAGCTTTAGAAGCCATCTTGTTGCAGCACATTCTGCGAAGGCATCCGAATGGAGGGCAACACAACCCAGCAATACTCGATGAGGATCCCGGCATCACCAGACCAACCAAAGCTTCCTCCGGCATTCTGCTTCAATGTTAGATGACGAACATCTACCGCAAACCACTAGCCATTAAACAGCTCTCTTCTTTGAACGACCTATGTGCAGAGGACTCAATATGAATACCGACCCTTTCACGGCCCATGAGTCCAACGTTCGTCGTTATTGCCGGGCGTTCCCTACCGTCTTTACGAAGGCCCTTGGGGCGACGATCTGGGACGAGACGGGTAAGCCCTTTATCGATTTCCTGGTGGGTTCCGGCGCACTCAACTACGGGCACAACAATCCGGATATCATGGCGCCGGCGATTGAATATCTCGTCGGTGAGAACATTCTTCTGTCGCTTGATATGCATACGGCGGCAAAGCGTGACTTCATTGAAGGGTTCGTGGATTGGATCCTGAAAGCCAGAGGCCTTTCGTACAAGATTCAGTTTCCTGGGCCGACCGGCACGAACGCCAACGAAGCGGCTCTGGCGCTAGCGCGAAAATACACCGGCCGCTCGAGCGTCATGGCCTTTACGAATGCGTTCCACGGCATGTCGCTCGGCTCTCTAGCGGTGTCGGGCTCGGCCTCAACCAGGGAACTGGGAGGCGTTGCTCGCCACGATGTGATCCGTGTTCCCTATGACGGCTATCCGAGCCAAGCTTTCGATTCCGCCAGTTACATCGACTGCGTTTTGAGCGACCCGGGGAGCGGCATAGAAAAGCCTGCCGCAATCATTCTGGAGACCATCCAGGCAGAAGGCGGCATGAACGCCGCATCCGCAGCTTGGCTCACGGAAATTCAGCGCATTTGCCGTACTCACGGCATTGTTTTTATCGTCGACGATATTCAGGCGGGTGCGGGCCGAACTGGCGATTTCTTTTCATTCGAGTCTGCGAAAATCGAACCGGATATTGTGTGTCTTTCCAAGTCCCTAAGCGGTTCAGGTAGTCCGCTGTCCATCGTTCTGATTCGACCCGACTTGGACATATGGAAGCCCGGAGAACATAGCGGGACCTTCAGAGGCAACAATTTCGCGTTCGTGACGGCAGGAGCCATGTGCAAGATGTGGTCGGATAGGAAATTTACTGCAGGTGTCGAGCGGACAGCCGTCAGGCTGCAAACGCACCTCGATCGGCTGGTTGCGAAATTTCCAAGATACATCGAACAGAAGCGCGGCCGCGGTCTGATGGCCGGCCTGAAATGCCGTTCACCGGCAGTTGTCGGCCGCGTGCACGATGTCGCGTTCGAAAATGGCCTGCTTATCGAATCCTCGGGGCCAAATCGAGACGTTATCAAAGTTCTCCCGCCGATAACCATCTCCGATGCCGAACTTGATCTTGGCATCACCATCCTTGAACACGCACTACAGGAGCAAGACAATGCCTAAGAAGATAACTCAAGTGCCTGCCATCTCCCCGGTTTCAATCAGAGAACGGATCGGCTCAATCAACACGGCGGAGATCATCTCGGTCCTGAAGGGTGAGCTCACCGCTCTGCACATCAAGCAAGCTTTCAGCACCGAAGTAGCCGAGGAGATCACGACGAACTTTATTGGAAGCTCCGGTCTCAGAGAGCGTAAAGATGGTGTGCCCGGACAATATGTCGGCGCATCTCACTACAGGAAGGATGCAGCCACCTATTTCGCAGACGCCGAAAACGCGCGGCCGTACGTCGATGCCCTTTTTAAGAATTTGGTTGACCCGGTTCGAGCAGTATTCGGGGCGTTGAAGCGAGAGCTTCACAACCAGGGAATCGAATTGCGGCTAGCCCGTTCCGAACACGGCCAGGCCAATGTTTGTCGCGGCCTCAGTTGGTCGGGCACAGGCACGTTTTCCTTGGATCCCCACGACGACGTCGCTCAAGTCTTACGTGCTGGCGATGATTACGAGCTTTCTGCGGTGGCGCACAATACGGTCGCAGCGCTCAACCTCTATCCCAGCATGCCTGAGGAAGGCGGCAATCTGAAGCTCTGGAGCCACAAGCCGACGGTTGCGGACCGGATATCGCAAGGTGTGGAGACCACTGGATATCCCTATTCGGCAGCCTATCTGGAGGCCGTCCCTTGCCGCGAATTCGAGCTCAAAACTGGGGATATCGCCCTAATCGATGGCGGCTTCGTTCACGGGGTTACCGGTCAATCAGGCAACGGAAAGCGTCGCGTGCTGCTGAATTGCTTTTTCGGATTTGCGCGGCCAGATCTTGTTCTCTGGTGGACCTGAAGTTCCAATTCGTTTAACTGCCGGCATCCGGCTGTATTCTTTGTAGCGGGTGACCTGCCACGGGTAATTTCCTCTAGTTGGGCCTGGTGTCCTGCCTCGTTTGAAGGACGGGCTGATGAAGAGAAGGCGGCTTATTGAAGAGCAGATCATCGCGGTATTTCGCGAGCACAGCTAGTGGGGTCTTGGGTGGGATTCCCTTTTGCCTGTGCGCATGCGAATCTGGCGCATGCGCACAGGGTATCTCTCACCGTCTCGCCTTCTGATCATCGGCGGCTGACTGCCCTGGTCAGCGACCGCAACAGTACGCAGAAGCATGTCTGGCGTGCCTAGATCGTGCTGTTGAGCGCCGATGGTGTTGGCACCGTCGAAATCATACGGCTGGACCGGCAAGTCCAAGACCTCGTCTGGCGGGCGTCTGGCGCTGGCAGGAGCAGACGCATATACCGTTGAGCATGCAGTAGAATGGGCTGTTAAGGCAAGCATGGAATGCCTTGAAGATGCCATTTTTGACGAGGAGTTCTTCAATGAGAATAATTCTGCCTGAATTCGAGGAGGCGCCGCGGAGATCACGTGGCCGAAACGTTCGCGCTGGCTTACAACGCGGACTAGGCCTGCAGGGCCACAATCTGGTTGAGCAATTGCGCCAGGACAAACTTTACAATAGGGCGATGGAACTGGCACGAAACCGGACGCTCCTGGGCGAGCGAAACCGAATGAATCTCTATCTCATCTTACGTTTCGGCTTCGATGGCCTGGCGGCCGGCCATGTCGTCGAGTTCGGCACTTATCGCGGCGGCAACGCGCTTTTTCTGGCCGCCGTTTGCAAGGAACTCTATCCCGACATGAAAGTATACGCTTTCGACACTTTCGGGGGGATGCCGCCAACGGACCCGCAGCGTGACACTTACAGAGCAGGCGATTTCAGTGATGCAGGATACGATGATCTGCTGGAGCTCATCGAGAGGCAGAAGATCGATAATCTCCATCTGGTTCGGGGGCTCTTCGAGGACACTGCCGAGGATGCGCTGAAAAATATAGGCTCGGTCCGTTTGTGCCATATCGACTGTGACATTTACAGCGCCGTGAAGTATAGCTACGACGTATCCCGAAAATATATGGTCGATGGAGGCTATTGGGTGCTCGACGACTGCCTGTATGCGGACTGCATAGGAGCCATGGAGGCGGTGGAGGAAGTGATGATTCAGCGGGACTGCCGCTTCGCGGAGCAGGTTTTTCCACATCTCGTCTATCGCAATTGGCCGTGAAGCCGAACCTGACCATTCCGCTGGCGTAAATCTGACAAGACAGTTCCTCTACCCGGAAAGATCCGAGCCTACCCGGAGGGAAACTATGGAGGTTCCCCTTGAGCCTGCGTCTGGTCGAGGAAATGCTGCTGGAGCGCGGGATCGTGGTTTCGTATCAGACAATCCGCCGGTGGGGCATCAAGTTCGGTCCGCATTACGCTCGCCGCTTGCGCCGCA
>NZ_RZSC01001769.1:0-391 GCF_003998155.1 Mesorhizobium sp. M1E.F.Ca.ET.063.01.1.1 | reverse complement strand
TCACGCGGCGCTGCTGAAAGAGGCCGACGCCAGCGGCGACACCGCCGTGCTCAATCTCGGCGGCGTCGGCAACATCACCTGGTGGGATGGCAAGGACAATATCGTCGCATTCGACACCGGACCGGCCAATGCGCCGGTCAACGATTTCATCAAGGCGAAAGGTCTCGGCGAGATGGACCGGGACGGCAAGCTGGCGGCCGCGGGCACGGTCGACGAGGCAAGGCTCGCCAGGCTGCTGCAGCATCCTTACCTGACAAAACCCTATCCGAAGTCGCTCGACCGCTTCGACTTCACCGCAGCGATGGCCGACGGGCTCGGCGCCGAGGACGGCGCGGCAACAGGTCGAGCGCCTTGCCGACGGCGGACGTGGTGAAGGCCGTCAGCGTCGCCG
>NZ_RZSC01001768.1:0-391 GCF_003998155.1 Mesorhizobium sp. M1E.F.Ca.ET.063.01.1.1 | reverse complement strand
TTGGTGATGTCGTCTTCCTCGTCGCGAGCGGCGGAGCGGCCACGCGGCTTTTCGTCCGCCTTGGGGGCTTCCTCGATTCGCTCGACCACTGGCGCCTGCTTGGCTTCGGGTCCGGCATAGGTGGCTTCGAGGTCGATGATCTCACGCAGCAGGATCTTCGATTCGTTGAGCTCATCGCGCCAGATGATGATGGCCTGGAAGGTCAGCGGGCTTTCGCAGAGCCCCGCGATCATCGTCTCGCGGCCGGCCTCGATGCGCTTGGCAATGGCGATTTCGCCCTCGCGCGACAGAAGCTCGACCGAGCCCATCTCGCGCAGATACATGCGGACCGGATCGTCGGTGCGATCGGTCGGCTCCTTCTTGGTGGTCGTGGTGGCGACGGCGGTGCCGG
>NZ_RZSC01001767.1:0-391 GCF_003998155.1 Mesorhizobium sp. M1E.F.Ca.ET.063.01.1.1 | reverse complement strand
CCATATGCTCCTCGCCGAGCGCGACGACGGCCAGCGCCTGCGCCTCGAAGTCGTTGAGCACGACGACCTCGCTCAGGCCCAGATTGGCGAACATCTGCCTCGGCTTGACCACCCAGGGGCAATTGGTGAGCGGGATCTCGTCGCCGTCGACCGGCCCGGCGATCGCCAGCACGGCCGAATTCGGCCGCACCGAGGAACGGTCGAGCACCGCCGCCTGGATCGCCTCGTCGATGGTGTTGAAATTGGCGGTCTGGACGATCTGCGGCTCGGTCGGGTCCGAATTGGCGTCGAGCACGATCGAGAAGCGCGCATTGGTGCCGCCGATGTCGCCGATCAGGACCGGAAACCGCAGCATTGTCTCGTCTTCACCTGCCATGCTCTTCTTTCGTTC
>NZ_RZSC01001766.1:0-391 GCF_003998155.1 Mesorhizobium sp. M1E.F.Ca.ET.063.01.1.1 | reverse complement strand
GATGTACGCCGATGCGGGCCTGGACGCGGCCGGCATCGTGCGCACGGTGTTCGCCGCCCTCGGCCACGCGGCCAGCGCCAGAAGCGCCTGACTCAAGATATCAGCATCCTGAATCGCTTTGCCGGCTTGCTGTCGTAATCGATTGTTTACGCTGCCATTTGGCGCTTTGCTTACCCTGTCTCTTGGCCGTTTCTCAACGGCGGCCTGCTAGAAGCCTGCCGAGGGATAGGGGCAACGACAATGAACAGGTTTCTGTGCGGCATCGCCTTTTTGGCGCTCGCCGCTGGACCGGCGAAGGCCGAGACGCGCTACGACCGCAATCTCGAAAAAGCGGCGATGGACATAGTCGCCGGCAAGATCGGCGACATCCGCGGCGGCTTCTCCTACAAGC
>NZ_RZSC01001765.1:0-391 GCF_003998155.1 Mesorhizobium sp. M1E.F.Ca.ET.063.01.1.1 | reverse complement strand
TCGGTAAGCCCGGCCGTGGAGCGACCGAGCACCCACCGAACAGGCACCAGCCTACACCACCGCCAAAAGCGGCAAACGGGCAAGCCTCTGATGGCCCAGGGAACATCTGCTCTCTGCAGCGGTAGAGCACTCCCTTACCAAGGGAGAGTTCGACGACTCCATCTCATTCATGGTCATCATCGTCGTTGTCGATGGGAACTACCTTCGTCGACGACACGCTCGACATGCCATTTCGTAATAAGTTTAGATGCCCCTGCCACGCCCAATGCCAATGCCGTGGCTGAACGCAAGTTCCGCGCCCAGGCGCCGGCCGGATTCAACCTGTATGCCAAGCGCCTTCTTTTGGTTGGCGAGCAGCGATTCCAGTTGCGGATCGCGCTCAAGGCTCTTG
>NZ_RZSC01001764.1:0-391 GCF_003998155.1 Mesorhizobium sp. M1E.F.Ca.ET.063.01.1.1 | reverse complement strand
CTTCCGCGTCGGGGCTGACAAGGTCGAGTGGGCTGTCTACGATAAAGCGCACGAAGCAGCGCGCTTCGACATGCGGGATGGGCTGGTCCCTGTCGCTGGGTGAACAGGAACGGGGGCGATGCCAGAGGAAGCCATTGCGGAGCCGCCGCGCACCATCGAGGATCTGAGAGCGCTGGCGCTCTCGGTCGGCCGCGACGAGGCAGGATTTTCACTCGGCTCCAAGGCGCATGACGTGTTCGCCAAGCTGGTGGAGGCGCCCGAGCAGTCGGCCGTCCGCTCGATCTCGGAGCTCGCCAACCAGTTCGGCATCAATCCGTCGACGCTCACCAGGCTGGCGAAGCGCCTCGGTTTCGAAGGCTTCAGCGATTTCCAGGCCGTATTCCGCAAGGCC
>NZ_RZSC01001763.1:0-392 GCF_003998155.1 Mesorhizobium sp. M1E.F.Ca.ET.063.01.1.1 | reverse complement strand
CTTTTCTGTCAGGACGCGGCGCCGTGGCTCACCGATTGTCCTGTCATGCTGCCGCCAGGCGCGATCCTGCTCGACGACCGGGGCGCGCCCTGGTGGCAGGCGGCTGGCGACCCGAACGGCATCGCTCTGCCGATCAACGAGGCTGTCAGTCCAACCCTTCTCGGTATCGATCTCGCGGCAACGGTCGCGCTTTGGAATGGCAGCCGGCTCGACCTCCTGGCGGCGCGGAGCAGTTTCGGGAGGCTCGACCTGTCGTGAACGAGCTTGAGCAGATCGGCCTGGCGGCGATGCGTGACTGCTGGATCACCGGCGGAACGAGCTTCGACCTGGCCCCGGTGGCGTGGCAACAAATCGCCGGCGGTTCGGACCCCGACGAGAAGGAGCGCCGGCTG
>NZ_RZSC01001762.1:0-392 GCF_003998155.1 Mesorhizobium sp. M1E.F.Ca.ET.063.01.1.1 | reverse complement strand
TCGAGGTGTGGTGTTTTTGGGTGTCGTTGAGGAACTTTCTTGCCCTTTCCCGGTGCCAAGTCAAACCGGAAATGGGCATGCCGGCCATGCGCGGCAAGCAGGCCTGCGCCGGCCAGGGCGGCGGTCCTCGCTTCGCTGCGCAGCATATTCCGGCCGCCGTGCAGCATTAATCGATCTTGCACTGCACAAACCGCTTGGAATTGTGACGCTTTTGCGCATATCCTTGACAGGGCGCAATCGTTACCGGCTGCTTACTCAAATGCGCCGGTGTCCGGGGAGGATACTGATGGCCGCAAAAGACGACCCGATCGTCATCAAGAAATATGCCAACCGCCGACTCTACAACACCGGCACCAGCACCTATGTGACGCTGGAAGACCTCGCCGACATGG
>NZ_RZSC01001761.1:0-393 GCF_003998155.1 Mesorhizobium sp. M1E.F.Ca.ET.063.01.1.1 | reverse complement strand
GCGCATGGCGTCGCTGCCTTGCGCGGCGATCAGCGCCGAGGCGGCGGCGAGCATGCGTTCGACCCGTTCGCGGCTGCGCTGCTGGGTCGGCGCCCGCCGCGGCGAAGCAATCGCGGCCTGATCGGCACTCCCGGCTGCTTTGTCTTTCATGGCCAGCTCTAATTCGGTTCTTCGAACGGCTTGACTCGCAAGATATGAGGGTTTATCACGTTCTGCAAATGTGAGTGTTCCTCATGTTTTGAAAAACCACTTCGCGCTAACCGAAACGGGAGCAACCGACATGATGAAACTTCTTCCTACCGTCATTTTCATCGCCGCGATCGGCTCCGGCGTCGTCGGCGGCGTCTTTTTCTCCTTCTCGAACTTCGTCATGCCGGCAGCCGGGCAAATGCC
>NZ_RZSC01001760.1:0-393 GCF_003998155.1 Mesorhizobium sp. M1E.F.Ca.ET.063.01.1.1 | reverse complement strand
AGCTGGTAGTGGTTCCGTCGCGCGCGGAGGCGATGCCCTATATCGTGCTCGAGGCCTTGGCCGCCGGCATGCCGATGATCGCGACCGCGGTCGGCGGCATTCCGGAAATCTTCGGCGATGGCTCCCCTGCCTTGATCCGGCCGGATCCCGTCGAGCTTGCCAGCAAAATCGGCATGGCGGTCAAAGACATGGATGCGTACCGCAAGGCGATGCCACAGGCCGACGAGCTGAAGGCGCATTTCGGCTCTGACGTGATGGCAGCCGAGATCGAGAAGGCCTATTTCGCGGCGCTGAGCAAGTAGGTCCGCAACCGCACAACAGCTTCAAAACCACGGGTTGTTTCAAGCCTTTCTTAGCTCTCTTTTGCTAAGCAATTGCGCGAAGCTCGCGGAC
>NZ_RZSC01000175.1:0-9633 GCF_003998155.1 Mesorhizobium sp. M1E.F.Ca.ET.063.01.1.1 | reverse complement strand
TTCCGGAGTGTCGATGAAGACGTTTCGGGCGGGCAGGTTGACGCCTTGGAACAGTGTCGTGGTGCAAGCTAAGAACTTTATGGTCCCCTGCCTGAAAGCTGCCTCCAGAGACTCACGAAGGAGAGTGGGCATCTTGCCATAGTGAAAGGCGACACCCTTGCGCACCAGGTCGGCCAGACCATAACGCTCGTGGATGTGCTTCTCGATAAATACGGCCAAGTCCTCGAGCGACTTGTCATCAACGACTTTGCACTCGCGCGCGATGAGCGTGGCGACCGTCTCCGAGTCCTTCGGCCCGGTCGAATAGACAAGGGAACCGTCCTGCTGGCCCAGTTCGAGCACCACTGCGGCGAGACGGCTGGCAGGCAGGTCGAAACCCCGATTGCCCGTGAGACGGCCGAGACTTTGCGTGCCCGTCTCCGTCAGGAGGCTCAGCTCAAGCGTGTTCGGGACAGCGCTTTTGGTCACCACGATTCTGTTCTGGATGACCGAAGGCATCGATGAAGCGGCGATCTGCATCTTCTGCCGCCCTATTGCCGTCCCGACTTCCTTGAAGCCGTCAGCTCCGGGGGCGAGCATCACCAGCCGCGTATCTGCCTTGCGCTCGAGCGCCTGCTCCAGGCACTCCTGAAGGATCATGCCGCGGGAACCGTCCGACATATTCTGCGCCTCGTCGGCCACAATTAGGTCGAAGACGATGTCCGAGATCGCAAGAAGTACCTGGAACCGCTCCTGCGTCAGGATGAATACCTGCTTGGGAAAGTCCTCGGAATCGCGGCTGGGAACTGTCGATATCCGAATGCCCGGTTTGCCGTCGAGTCTGCGCTTTACGCTTTCGAAGACCTCCGACAGGAGCGCGCGCGTGGGGGCTACGTAGACCGCACAAAATTGGGATGCGGCCTCGACCGAGCGGCACATGTGTTCGATGACCAGGAACGACTTCCCCGCCGACGTCGGTGCCGTGATCGCGATCGCGTTTGCATCGGGAAGGCTGTCCCACGCCTCCTTCTGGAAATCGGTAAGCGCGATTGCTTCTGCACCGACCTGCACGGTATTCAAGGCCTTCGAGATCGACGTCCGCAGAAATTCCGTGAGGAAATTTCCACCCGGCTCGGCCGCTCCGTGGCCAGCCGCATAGGCGACGGCCGGAAAGTTGCCGAGATCACTGAGTAGCCGAAGACTTCGGCTTCGGGCGTCTTCCCCATGGTCCAAGAGCAACATGTTCAAAGCGATGGACTGCGCGAGATGGCGGTATTTCGGGCTCTCCGTCTGGGAGAAGACGCCTGCGCAATAGAGCATCTTGAAGATCCCATCCTCGTCCAACGTCGATACGAGGTCCGTCATTGGCTGCACCAAAGTCTTTACCGCGGCGGCGCGCTGCAGCGAACTGTAGATTTCGTGGAACGCCTGATGGCTTGTAAGGCGATCGGAAAGATCAAGTGCGAAACTCAAGTCGAAGTCTCCTCCAGTCCCACTGTTACGACCGCTTCAAGCTGGTCGACCTCCGCGGCCTCGTCCTCGTCGGGACCGTCGATGTCTTCTATTCCAGCGGGCAAGGGCACACCCATTTCTTGGTAGAAGCTCTTCCGCAGCGCGTTTACGTCTGGCACAGCGACATAGAACACCATGCATTTCCGCGGGGTGGCTCCGTTATTCTTGAGATGCTTCAATGCAGCAGCACGGTGATGACCGTGTTTGGCGGTGTATGTAGTAGTAAAATGCTTTTCGTGGACGTCGATCGGGCCGTCCGTCACGGTCAACTTGTCTCCATACTTCTTCTCGGAATAGCAGATGACGCCGATGTAGCGTTCGCGGCGATGAAGCTTCGGCTTCCCCAAAATGTCGAAGTGATCGAGCGCCAGTTGGCGTTCCGGCTCTTCCAGGGCATCGAGATTTCCGAGTTCCGAGACGATTTGGTATTCCCGCAGATATTGCGAGCGGTTTGAGAGGAAATTGGACGCCGACTCCGCGTAATCCTTGGCTCCGCCATTCGCACTCTTCGCGAGCTTCGCCTCGAGGAAGTATATGGTGAGCGCTCCGTTCTCGTACTTTGCATGCACGCCGTCTAGGCCGTGGACGGGCATGTTAGATGAGGTCTTCAATCCCATCTTGGCCACGACCTGGGAGGCGTCAAGGTAATGTTGGACGACACAATAGGCGAGAACCTCTGCGACTTCGCTGGCCCTGCTCGGATTCTTCTCGTTGAAGGCGATGAAGGCATCGCGCGCGGCCTTACCTACTCTCAACATCGCCGACGGATCGTTTTCGGCCTCCTTTTTGAGCGCCAGTTGTCTGCGTCGCGGAAGGGCGTAGTAGAAGCACTGCTCCCAAAGATACCGGGCTAGGTCTTCGATCTTCGGGAGGTCTTCGTTGAACCTGACATGAAGCAGAAACGTCCGCGGGCCTTCGCCTGCGGCATCCCTCGCATCCGCCCCGGCGCAGACGAGATGCTCATCGACCTTCGAGGGGTTCAATAGCGCCTGAAGCGCTGCTATCAGGGGGCTGACGTCGGGGACGCTCAAGAGCAAGGTTTCCACGGTGATTCGTTGATCAAATATAAGACGTCGGGCATAGGTTGAGAGCCGGTCTGCGGCTTTTCCGCAATATCCACTTATTTCTCGGCGTCTGTACTTTCGCTGCCGATAAAATTCACATGTCGAATTGTGGAGCGAACGGTCGGCTGGTCGGATGCCGGCTTCGCATAATCTGGCCAGCGCTGATCCGTGCGGGCAAGCTCGTACACGGATCAAACGCTACTTCAGTAGCGTTTCCCAGCCGAGAGGCCGAACGACGCCTTAACGCGTATCACAACGTTGGTCCCGTCCACGTTCTTGGTTGAAGCATATCTGATTGCCTCATAGCCGGCAGCGCGAGCGCAGTCAGCGACGAACCGCGAGAAGACGTACTGCCTCTTGTGGCAACCCTCCCTGTTTCGGGGGGCAGCCAGCAGCGCCGATGCCGCCAAAGGTGCCGTCAACTCGAAGCCTGGGGCGTCCTCGTCGACACTGGCTAAGGAGTCTGGCGTGAAAGATGAGAGTATCCTGGAAGACGGCTCACTCGATCGTGCCGGCGCACCTCCGAGGCGCGGTCGAGAGCGCTGGTACTTTGGTCGCTGGCGCATCGATGTTTCGCGCGCGTCTTTCATCCAGCATCAAGTCTTCAGGCCAGGACCCGGACAGCCTCGCCACATATGCACCGCCGCCCGCTCCATTGGTCGGCGAAGGGCGTTTCAATCATGCCGGTACGCCTATGCTCTCTATCAGGCTAGCACTCCGGAGGTCGCCGGGGCCGAAATCGGACTGCCTGGAGAGCCGTGCCACATAGCGGAGCTCATGACATCCCGCGCACTTGTCCTTCTCAACCTCGTCCGCTGTTCTTTCTGACCAAGGGAGGAACCCCAATGACACAAGGAAGCGCGATTTTCGCGACCGCGACCGAGTTTCAGCCGAGGTAGATTATGAGGTTCGCTATTTCGCCAAGCATCACGCCCAAACGAGTTCGGACCTTGATTGCCGCCCACGGGGAACGACCGCCAAACGCTCGAGCGAGAGGCAAGTTGCAGGGATGATACCGCCTGTACGGATTTGTGTGGATAAGCCGTGCATCGCTTGTTGGTCCTGCGCGGCATGCCGCGCACTCTCCCGAAATGATGGCCGAGTATGTTGAACTAGTTTTGTTCGAGCAGTCTCTCGCCGGGATGAATTGCCCGTTTTTCGATCGAGTGGGTGACGTCGCGGAAAAGACGGATGGCTCTCTTTTGTTCGATATTCGCATAGAGGGCGACATTCGCATTCAGAGGATGGCAGCTATCGGCTACCGCGCAAACGGCACCGTAGCGATCATGATGGACAAGAACGGACAACTTAGCTCCGCGCCAGTAAATGGCGACGACGAAGTTCTCGTTGCCGAACTTACAGCGTGGTATTCGCTGCCGATGACCGAAAAGGTCTGCGTTAGCTACCAGGGCGCGGCCGCACGCTTGCTCGCGAAGCTTCTTTAAATCCTCGCCCGGGCGGAGCAACTCGGCCGCCGCATCGGAATGCTAGCCTACCCATCGACTACCTCAGGCAAAGTATGTTCGACGACTCTCAAATTCCTATCGAAAGCTTCGATATCGGATGCGCTGGCGCGCAGAGAACGCACCTTGTTCAGGATGGCCGCAACCGCCGCTTCTTTGTCGGGCGCTATGCGTGTTGTCACCGCTTTGGCGGCCAAAGCGGCAAAATCTATGGCGGCATAGACTGGTGCGGCTGCAGCGTCTGCTGCTTTCAGCCGTTCTTTAACGATTGCGCGCCGGCCTGGCGGCGGAGCTATACGACCTGCTTTTGCGGCAAATGTCGCGCCGCGCCGGAGGCGGGCCTGCAAGAGGCCTGAGCGGTAAGCGGGTGCTGTCGGCACAATCGTCGTGAGCTCAGGAGATGGAACCGCCGCAGAGCAGTCCAACGCACGGCTTTTCGAGCGCGAAACCTCGACAGAGGCGGGCAGGGGCATGAACGCGCGTTTGGCGAGCTGGCCGTCGGCGAAATAGAAATTGCGGGTGCCGAGGATTGGCAGTTCGCCGCGCGGTAATATGATGACCTTGTTCTTGTCGAGCGTACGGATTTCATCCGGCCGCATCAGGAGCCGCCGCACTTCCTTGCGGTGCTCCGAGCGCGTGTAATAAGTGTCGAACAACGTTGCCTTGGTGCGCGTCACGTCCTTTTGCACGTCCGACGTTTCGCCGAGCTGCTCGGAAACGTAGCGCAGATCGTCCGCGTCCTGCGCACCGAAAAAGATCTGGACGCGAGCGGCGTTGATGAGCGTCTTGCGTCCTTCCTGGCGATAGATTTCGTCTACGGCCTTCAGGGACTGCACGAAAAACCACATCGAAACACCGTTGCCGCCAAGCACGCTCGCCATTTCGGTCACGTTCTCGAGCTTGCCGAGGTTCTGGAACTCGTCGAGCAGCACAAGCACCGGATGCTCTTCCGGACGCGGCATGGCTTCCGACATGAAGTTCATCATCTGCGTAATCAGGACGTTGAACAAAGGTCCAAGCGAGGTGATCTGCTCGCGCCGCACGTCGAGATAAAGAGAGATCCGGTCGCGCTTGAGATTGCGAATATCGAACGTGCTGCGCGAGGTAGCTCGCATCAGGCGCTCGTTGAGAAAGGGCGCCATGCCGGTGCGTACGCCGGCGTAGATTCCGGAAAACTGCCGCTCGGACATCTCGAAATACGGCAACAGGGTTTGCAGTGTGAAATGCGAGCATTCGCGGCGGCGTTCTTCGCGCAGAGAGCCGATGAATTCGAGGAGCGGCTGCTCGGCGCCGTTCATGATCTCGAGGATTGTGGAGAAGGTCTTCTTCTCGTTTGGGATCGCAGGCGATTCCGTGACGAAGGACGCGATGCCGGTAAAAAGGAGGCGGGCGTCGTTAACCCAGTAGGGATCCGCGTTCGAAGGGGGGCGCGGAAACAATGCCGCAGCGATGTTGCGAAGGTCTATGTCGCGCTGTGCTGAGTCCAGCGAGATGAAGTCCATCGGATTGTAGCATGCGGTATTTCCGTCCGGATCAGCCGGCGCGAAACGCACCACGCGGCTCATGGTCGAACGGTAACCGGCGGTCGCCGCATAGGTCTCGCCCCGCAGGTCGAGAACCACGAGCGAATGCGGCCAGGTCAAGGCGTTCGGGATGATGAGAGACGTGCCTTTACCAGAACGCGGTGGCCCTATGACGAAACCGCCGACATCATCGCCATCAATCCACAATTTCTTGCCACCAATCAGCTTGCGCTGCGTCAAGTGGATTTTGCCGGAGCGCTGATCGCGGCTGGGCGACAGAATTTCGGCGAACTTGCCGCCAGCTCGACCGACGAAAACGCCGCCCACTTTCGTCAGGCCGGTTTTCGATATGTCGCTCATAGTCATGAAGCGAGAGTCATTGCGCTTTCTCGGACGCATGAGAAACAAGCTGACCAGTGGCAAGAGAAACCCAAAAAATCCCGCCGCAATGGCGTATTGCACCCGGTCAAAATTTCTCGCAGTCACGTCAGCCCAGGCCAGACGAACAACCAGCAAGGGATTGGCGTTCAGCTGGTCGAACAGGACGTGGGAGCCAGCCCGGTACCAATCAGTCGCGGCATAGGCGACCGTGAAAAGCAGGGCGCCCATGGCCATCGCCATGAGCACCATGAAAATTGCTGTTGCGATTTTCTGCATGGGTGGGGCCTCGCTAGATCGTCTCCGCCTTGGTGAACTTGATCTCGCTTATGCCGCGCCGGCCGCCTTCGGTGCGGACCATCTGGACGACCACTGGAATGACCTCGCGCAGGTAATCGAGGATTTCACTCCGTGAGAGGCCCGTACTGCCCTGCATGACCATCAGCGCCAGCCGCTCGTAGGCGGACCGGGCGGAATTGGCATGAACGGTGGTGAGCGAACCAGGATGGCCGGTGTTGATCGCCTGGAGGAATGCGAAGGTTTCAGCGCCGCGCAACTCGCCCAACAGCAGGCGGTCGGGTCGCATGCGAAGCGAGGCCTCGAGCAGCTGTTGCGCGGAGACTTTGGCAAGGCCCTGGTCACCCTTGGAGGCAATCAGTGTGACGTTGTTAGGAGCCGGCAACCTCAGTTCGCGGGTGTCTTCGATCGTGATGATCCGTTCATGCGCCGGGATTTCCTTCAAGAGCGCATTTAGAAACGTCGTCTTGCCGGTCGACGTGCCGCCTGAAACGACGATCGAGACGCGGTTGCGCACTGCGTACTGCAGGAACTCCATTGGCGACGTGTCGTGCAACATCTCGACAAGTTGCTTTTCTTCGGTTGAAAGCGCTAGGCCGCTGCCCATCGTCGTGTTTTCGAATGCGCCGAGATCCTTGTAGGCAGCAAGGCTCATATCCATGATGACCTGCTTGCGGATCGAGATCGCCCCGCCTTCAGGAGCCGCGGGCGGCAGGATGCATTGGATGCGCTCACCTGAGGGTAGGGCGGCCGACAGGACCGGCTTTTCTTCGTTGATGACCTGATTTGTCGCCGAGGCGACGCCCGTCGAGATATTCCTAATCCAGCCGGGCGTGACCTCGCGCTTGACGACGTGCTCCATTTCCTTCGCGCCGAGGCGTTCGATGAACAATTCACCTGGCCTGTTGATCGCAATCTCGGAAACGGCGTCTTCGTTCAAATAGGACCATATTGGCTCCAGATGCGCGCGCAGGACCGGGGCTCTTGTCCAAGGGTCGGGGAGGGGATGCACGGCGTTCATTTCACCGGGCTCCCATAGCCGGGATAAAAATGATCCTTTGGCGTCGCGTAAAGAGGCGTGGGATCGATCGCGGTCTTCGGCCGCCCACCTGCCTTCATTCGTGCCACTTCCTCCTGAACGGGATCGGCGTACAAATCCGAGAAATCGAGATCTCGCCGCACCAGCACAACAACCGATGTGCCCTGGTCGACATAAACTGTCGGGCCAATGTTCTGCGTGTCGCGAAACGCCTCCTGCGCGAGTTGCTGCAGGGCGGTCGATGACTTGTCAAACGCGATGCCGCGGGCGTCGCGCTGCGAGCCATTGCCACCATAAGTTACGGTCGTGGTCTCACCGGTCGCGGGATCGATCGTCGACACCTGGCGCTGTTGTCCATTCTGGCTGCTGTCGCCAAGCGAGGACAGATATTCAGAGACGCCGCCAATGACCGAAAGCATGATGGCGTTGCCGTATCGTTCAACCCAATGCGTATCGACACGGCCGCCCATGCCACCGCGGCCGAGCGCATCTGCACCGGGCGACTTGATATCGACGGAAATGCCATCCGAGCGGATGACTCTGTTCCAGACGATGAAAACACGCTTTTGACCGCGCGCGAGCCCAGAGCGGTATTCCCCGGTCAGGCGCGAGCCCTTCGGAATGAGGATCCGCCTTCCGTCGAGCGAAAAGACATCCTCACGCACGACAGCGCGCACCGCACCGGGAAGGTCGGTGTTAACAGCGGTTTCCAAATAGCCGCGAAGGATCGTTCCTTCAGGGATCAAGGCGTCGGTACGCCGGAAGACCCTGGCCTTGACGACGCCGGAAGAACTTGCCTCAGATTGCGCCAGGAATGCCTTGTTGGGATCACTGTCGGCGCCGGGAACCGGGACGATCTGACCGTCGGGCGCGATTTCGACCTGTGCCGCCTGGGCGCCGGCATCCGTGGAGCCGCTTTCACCATTTGTCACCATCTGGTTCGACCGCAGGCGTTCCCACACGGCCTTTTCGTGCTCGGCGGCCTCAGCCTTGCGGTGAGCCTCGTCCTCAGATGCGGCCTTGCGGCGGGCTTCGTCCTCTTCGGCCTTGCGGCGAGCTTCCTCGGCCGCCATTTGTGCCTCCAGCGCGCGCCGCTGCGCATCGAGATCCGCGCCCTCCTGCACTGTCTGATCGACATTGTCGGCTTGCTGCGTGCCACTCTGGTCGGCCGCCGGCGGCGGCACGACGATCTGGTCGATCGTGCCGTCGGCAGGTTGAGGCGGCTCGTTCAACGCCGGCGGACGAAACTCCGGCGGGTTGAAGTTTTCCTCGCCATCGCTGCGAACATCGCGCGATATCGGGTCCCGGGGCCAGTTCAGCCATATCAGCGCGCCTACGAGCACCGCGCCGAGGCCGACCAGCGCGATCCTGGTACCCACGCCCGCACCGCGGCGCGCGACCGTTGGGCTGCCGTCCAGCTGGTTATAGTCGATTTGGGTCATCACCGCCCCCCGCTGGATCCGAACAGGGTGGAACCACCTGTCAGTTTCGTTGGACCGTAGACCTGCTCGACGGGATCGATAGCGTTGGGTCGAGCCCGGTTGTACAGGCACAGTGTCTTGCCATCGGCTCGCAAGGTGAATTGGCGCGCGACTTTGTCGATGACGGTGTATTTGCCCTGGGTGCGAACGTTGACCAGCGACTCATGGCGCTTGTCGTCAACCACGAAAATCGCCGGAATGTCACCCTTGAACTCCAGAAACACCTTGGTGCCGTCGTCGAATACGGTGCGCGGCTTCAAGCTGTCATCGCCTTTGTACGCATAGTCGTAATTGAGATCGGCATAGTTCAGGTCCTTCAAATCCGGATCGGCCGCGCTCTCCTTGGCCTGTGAGAGCAGGCGCGCGTTGATATCCTGGTCTGGGTATTTGAACCGGACCTGGAACGATGCCCGGTCGCGGCTATTGTCAGTTGCCTGCAGCAGCAGGGAATAGACGCGCCGGTTGGTGACCACGTTGACGTTGGTCCAAGCATCGCGCTCCAGCGGCTTGACAAACAAAAATCGCGATCCGCGTTTGGGGATGATCGACCAGCCTTTCGTGTCTCCGGCGGAGACGGTTTCGATGACTTCGGTCGGGCTGAGCTCGACCATCGTCGAAATACCAAGAGCTGCGCGCACCGACGTCACGTCGTCGTTGTTGAAGGTGACATATCGGATGCGGCCGTCGCGGGCAGCCGCGCCGTGGATCGCACCGAGCAGAAGGGCGGCCGACAAAGCGAGGCTCACGCGCCATCTCATTGCAGGCTTCCCGCAGCCGGCGCCGATTCCTGGTCGCGGCGGTAATCCGTGACCTGAAATCCCAACGGGTTGTCGAAACGCCATTCGTTCTTGAGCGGCGTCGAGGTGTAGCGGAATTTTATAACCGCCACCCAATTGT
>NZ_RZSC01001759.1:0-393 GCF_003998155.1 Mesorhizobium sp. M1E.F.Ca.ET.063.01.1.1 | reverse complement strand
GAGTAACCCCGCCCTATCATCGCCGCAGGCCAACGGGCGCTCCGGCGAGACGCATCCGCCCCCCGCACCGCGACCGGCCGGGGCGCCCAACAGGGAGGGAACGACGATGAAATTCATGCTGACCGACAGAAAACTGCACCCGCGGGCAAAGCCCTCCGCCGACGATTTCAGGAAAGGCGGCATCAGCCGGCGCGAATATCTTGCCATCATGGCCGGCTTCGGCGTCAGCGCCGCCGGCGCCTTCGCGTTGGGCGGGCTCGGCACGTCGCCTGCCCGCGCGGAGGAGCCAAAAAAGGGCGGCATCTTGCGCGTCGCCATGAACGTCAAGGGTTTCAAGGATCCGCGCACCTTCGACGGTGTCGAGATGTCCAACGTGGCGCGCCACTGCAACGA
>NZ_RZSC01001758.1:0-393 GCF_003998155.1 Mesorhizobium sp. M1E.F.Ca.ET.063.01.1.1 | reverse complement strand
GGTGATTACGGGTATCATTGGTGGTCAGGCAGTGGGCGCGGCGCTGAAGCAAGCGGCGCTGGGTCAGCTTCCCAAAATCCTGGGCGGTGCCATCGGTGGCGTCGGCGGCGCGGCGATCCTCGGCAGCCTGCTCGGCGGTGGCACGATCGATCCGGCGGCGGCTGCCGCGGCGGCAGGCGGATTGGGCAGCGCGTTGAACATTCCAAACATCGTTGGCGGCGCGGGCGGCGGCGCCATCCTGACCGGCATCATCGGCGCGGTCCTGAATGCGATGAAGAAATAGGCCTGCCAGGTTCGGGCTTTTCGCATGGGCGGCTTCGGCCGCCCATTTGTTTTCGGCTCATCGAGATCGTCACTGCCGGTGGACGCCGTTCGCATGTGTCTCTACATCGG
>NZ_RZSC01001757.1:0-395 GCF_003998155.1 Mesorhizobium sp. M1E.F.Ca.ET.063.01.1.1 | reverse complement strand
CGGAAGAAGGCATAGAGCGCCGGACGGCACGGCCGGCGCCCGAGCCGCGCCTCAGGCGGCGAGCGTATTGGTCTTCTTCCTCGTGCGCCGCGCGAAGTCCATCGTGTGCTCGAACGACACCACTCCGGCCTGGCTGCCGAGCCCGGTTGCGTTCAGCGCCGAGGTCGCCTGCGCCAGCGTGACCGCGCTTTCCGCGTCGAGCCCGCGGTGCAAGCCCGCCGCGAAGCCGGCGTTGAAAGCATCGCCGCAGCCGCAGGTGCAGACCACATCGACCTCGAAGGCCGGGATATGGAAGCGCGTGCCGTCGGCATGGTGATAGTAGGCGCCGTGTTCGCCAAGCGTCAGGATGCAGCAGCCCACGCCGCGATCGAGCATGAAGCGCGCCACGTCCTGCG
>NZ_RZSC01001756.1:0-395 GCF_003998155.1 Mesorhizobium sp. M1E.F.Ca.ET.063.01.1.1 | reverse complement strand
GTCCCATCGGCTCTGGCGAGAGCCAGAATGGCCTGATCGCTTTGTCCGATCTCATGATCGAGTTCGTTCAGCCGACGCACGACAGGCAAAAGCGCGGAGCCGGTGCTCCTTCAGATGAGTGCTCGACAGCAGCCATCTTGGCACGCCTCTCACGAGAATGATGCAGTTGCGGGCGCCGTCCACCCCATCAGCGAGCGTGAGGAGTTTGTGCCTCCGAATTGTTCGGAAACCGGCACACCAGGGTACAAGTATTCCGCTGACGTGCGAAGCACATGCAGTTGCCCCTTCTCGTACACAACGTTTTAGGTGGCACGCGGATTGCATGGGAGATGGTACACTCGGCCGAACCGACCTGTCGAAGCCGGACTGGCGTTAGCAAAGCACGCCTCCCGCGG
>NZ_RZSC01001755.1:0-395 GCF_003998155.1 Mesorhizobium sp. M1E.F.Ca.ET.063.01.1.1 | reverse complement strand
GTGTGTTGCAGCGATCGGTTGAACCCGCCGCCCCAAAGCGGCCATTCGCTGCGAACGATGTCTATTGAGCTGGGGGGCGAAAACCGTGCCTCCAAACCCGCCGCCCGGCAACACCTCTGAAGGACGAGCGTCTGCGCGGGAACAATGATAGTCGCCGCCATCGAATAGCGAAGGGCGCCCATACCAGGCCTCGATTGCCTTGCACAGCGTCATCTCTGCTGAGCGAGGTATGGAAGATCCGGGAAATCTCGAATGGCGCTACAAAGGTCAGGTTTGGCAGAGCACATCTGAAGCAACATCTCACCGGCCCGACCGCTCGCTTGCAGCAAGCAACGAGGCAAACATGTGCGCATAGTTTTCGGCCAGCTCTCCCCAATCCCACTCTCGGATCGTCT
>NZ_RZSC01001754.1:0-396 GCF_003998155.1 Mesorhizobium sp. M1E.F.Ca.ET.063.01.1.1 | reverse complement strand
AAATCGTTGTTCCAGTTTCCGGGATCGTTCTCCCGGTCAGCTCCGCCATCACGGCAAGACCGGTCACATTTGCGGTTTTGCCTTGGTCCGTCGCCATGCCCAGAGTCGTGTAGCGTTTCAGATGCTCTACCGGCCGCATGTTCTCGGCATGGGCGAGCTTGATGTCCTTCACCGTCACGTCATTCTGGAAATCGACCCAGGCGCGCTTCTTGCCGGGTACATTGAACACGGGCGCAACCTTGTAGTCTGCCTCCTCCGCGCGCGGCAAATCGGGCGACGATGCGGCGATTCCAAGTTCGTCCATCGCACGCTTTGCGGCTTGCGCGCCGGAACGCAAGGCGTCGGCGGCGGCCAATTTTTCCACCGCCGACGCCTTGCGTTCCGGCGCGCAAGCCG
>NZ_RZSC01001753.1:0-396 GCF_003998155.1 Mesorhizobium sp. M1E.F.Ca.ET.063.01.1.1 | reverse complement strand
GCTTAAGGCGCTGCACGCCATAGATGACGCTGGCCGGTTGACCGAAGCGGGCGCGGCGATGCGCAAATTGGCGCTGCCGGTGCGGCTGGCGCATATGGTGGCGGAAGCGGCAAAGGCTGGGCAGGCGCTCGAAGCGGCGACGCTTGCGGTGCTGCTCACCGAGCGCGGGCTGGGCGGCGACAGCGCCGACCTGGAGCGGCGGCTGATGCGCTTTCGCACCGAAAAATCCCCGCGCGCCAACGCTGCCCGACAGCTCGCCGAGCGCCTGGCCAAACCCTCCCCCTCGAGGGGAGGGTTGGCGAGCGCGCTGAGCGACGCTCAGCGTGATCGACGGGGTGGGGTCGGTTCGGGCACGCTACCAGCGACCCCACCCCGATCCGCTGCGCGGCTCGACCT
>NZ_RZSC01001752.1:0-396 GCF_003998155.1 Mesorhizobium sp. M1E.F.Ca.ET.063.01.1.1 | reverse complement strand
CACCTTCCGTGTCGAAGTGGCGATCCCCAATGCCGATGGCGCCATCCCCGCCGGCATGACGGCCGAAATCACGCTCAGCGCGCAGCCGACCGACGCGGTCATGCTGCCGCGTTCGGTGGTGACGCTCGGCGACATGGGCGACCTCGGCATCCGCGCCGTCGGCAAGGACAATAAGGTGGCGTTCTACCCGATCGATCTCGTCGACGACACGCCGAACGGCCTGGTGCTGGGCGGCATACCGCAGGATGCGCGCATCATCGTCGCCGGCCAGGAGCTGGTGAAGGAAGGCGACGCGGTCAAGCCGGTCGAGGCCGACCAGGCGACCATCAACAAGCTGATCGGCGAAGCCACCTCCGGGACGCAGTAGCGCAGTCCGACGTCGGGCGCGCCCGGCGT
>NZ_RZSC01001751.1:0-396 GCF_003998155.1 Mesorhizobium sp. M1E.F.Ca.ET.063.01.1.1 | reverse complement strand
GCTCTGCTTGGTGATCTTGAGCACGTCGAGCAATTCGGCGACGGTCAGGCCAGGCCTGCGGTTGACGAAATGCAGGACACGGTGATGGGCGCGGCCGAAGCCGTAGTCGGCCAGAATCTGGTCCGGATCGGAAGTGAAGTCGCGATAGGCAAAGAAAAGCAGCTCGATGATGGCGAAGTCGATGCCGTCCTCGTCGGTGATCGCCGTCCTGATCGGTTTGCCGGCGGCATTGCTCTGATCCGTCATCTTGTCTCCATGCGAAGGGGAATTATGTCAGTACTATTGACGTAATTTCCCGGCAATGGTAATTTTTGACAAGCTTTTCGGCGGATTGCGAACGAAAAGGCAAGGGGGAGCCGTTTTTCCGGAACTTCCTGAGTTTGCCATACCTTTGAT
>NZ_RZSC01001750.1:0-396 GCF_003998155.1 Mesorhizobium sp. M1E.F.Ca.ET.063.01.1.1 | reverse complement strand
CTAAAGCGCGTCGCGATCTTTCAGATTCGCTCCGTGCGCTTTAGGTTTTTGATTTTACGCATGTCTTGTCCCGAAACCGGCTCCCACTTTCGGGAGACATGCTTTAACTCGACAGGTTAATCCGCGCCTTCCTCGGGATCGATGGCGGACGATTCATTGGCCACGACCTCGATCTCCTGGTTCTGCCCGGCCACGACCGTAAAATCCTTCTGGTAGATGCGGTCGCGGTTCTTGGCGATGATGGTGTATTGGCCTTCGGCCAGCACCATCGAGGCGAAGGCGCCGACGGCTTCCTTGATTGGATCGCCGGATTCGTTGAGCAGGGACCAGGAGGTGTCGGCGATGGCTTCACCGCCGGGCTCGCGCACCAGCTTCATCGTCATCTCGGCCGCGCGG